>JARCRQ010000041.1 GCA_029850585.1 Sideroxydans sp. | reverse complement strand
CGGTCAACGATTCTGGTGAAAATACCAAGGGTGCGGTAAACATTCGCGCACCGCATAAACGCTGGGGTTCGGGCGGTAAAACGTGGCGCGTTAACAAGCTCGCGGGGTATCTGACAAAGTACTTAGGTAAAGAGATGGAAGGCTTAGAAGAGCATCACTCAAAGCGGTACTGGCATACTAAAAGTATTGATGCGCCTGTTGTGCAGAAGTTTTGGTTGGGTGCGACTAATTTCAAAGATGCGATTATTGAAACGCATAACTTTGTTTACAATCGCGGGGCTAATGATTTGTCCATTTGGGCGAGTGATGATTGGCAGAATATCTTAATAAGTGGGGGTGGATTGTGTCCGTTTTAGAAGTTCCTGATCATCTTAAAGATTTGCATGAAAAATTAATGCAGCATTGTTTTGCGTGTGCTGGTGTCGGTTTAGATCCGACTCCTTTTTTAGACAATTTTAAGCCGCTCTTTATTGAGATTCAGAGTCGGCATAACTTGCTCTTAGAGTGGCAAAAGTTTGGTAATGAGCAAAAAGCTGCGGCTTTAGATTTGCAAGCTAATCTTGATTTGGCATTAAAAAATAATAACTCTTGGGTCGAGCATGGTAAATCTCAAGATTTGCGAATCTCTGAGCTTTGTGGGCGTGTTAATTCTCTTAATACTGAAAATTCCGCTCTTCAAAAGGATGTCTCTAAGTGGAAAAAACAGGCTATTTTTTCTTCTCTTATGGTTGTCATGGGGTTGATTCCTCAAATTACTAAACTTCTTTTTTGATTGCTTAGTTTTTTCTCTCTCAATTTTCTGTCCACGTCATAGCATTTTCGGTAGTGTTGGCGGCGGGATTCTAGGTGCGATAAGTTCTTGATGGTGTCTAGATAGTCGCTGACTTCTTGCTCTGATAGTGGGATTATTTCAGGGAAAAGCAAAGCGTTTTGCATAAAATTTTGTTTTAAGCTCTTGTTTTAATTTATGAATTATTGCTTTTGTTAAAATACGCATAATGTATATTATGTCAAATTATGTCTTGTTCTTGTTTGCCTTCGGTGTGCCGTTCTGGATTTTCTACCTCCGCCAAAATATTACCCAAAACACCCCGCGCTTGGCTTAAAACCGCGCCTTTAACCACAAAGGCGCACCATGAAAAAACCACCCCCGCTACGCTTCGATGCGCTCACGTCTTATCAAGCCATCGCAGCCGCTACAGGATGCTCACAAGCCACCGCAAAACGCTGGCACGCGCTAGGCGATGCCATGCCGCCTATGGCTCTGCGTTTGGTCAATTTCTACACGCGCCGCGACCTGTCCGCAATCTTCGGGCGCGACTGGCACGAGTTCGGGATTTATCAGGGGCGGCTTGTGTGCGATATGTTTCGCAGCGTGATTACGCCAAAGGAGTTGCGCCGCTTGATGTTTTTAGCGCGTGAAGTACCTTCGATGCGCGACCTGATCAGGTCACAAAAAAACGCCTTAGCGGCGTTGTCGGTTGAGTGCGCAAATATGCGGCGCGATAATGCGTTTTTTAGAGACCAATTCAGGCAAGAAAATGCCCTGCGACAATGGCAGGGCACGGGGTTTTGTTAGGTTTTGCCAAGACGACCTCTATACACAGCAAGGCTTGCAAGGCGATTTTTTGGAGCTGGTGAGCTATTTATAAACGGTACTACGATGTCTTACCCGAATAATCCAAACAATCAATTCATGGTCTTTTATCTCGCACACCATGCGGTAATCTCCGACCTTGTAACGCCACTGGCGGGCGTTACCCTTTAATGCTTTTCCATCAATCCGAGGGTTTGCGGCGGCTTCAATTTCATCAATCAAACTCGCAACGCGCTTTTGAACGACTCGATCTAGCTTGCGAAACTCTTTCACCGCACTTGGCGACAAAACGACTTTATAGCCCAAGTTCTTTTCTCAATTCTGAAAATGAAACATTTTTACCGCCCTGTTTTTTTGCCTCTGCAATGGCTTTGCTGTCCGCCATGTCCTCAAGGTATTCCAGTAGCGCATTTTTTACGATGCTCGCACGGGTAACTTTGAAGTCCTTCGCTGCACTTTCTAAGGCTAGATTGATGTCTTTGTTGATACGAATAGCAGCAGGCTCTGCCCGTCTTGCGGTTGTGTGTTGCATGGTGTTTTGCCCTCCACGGCGGTGTTGTGCGGCGGATGATACACCAAAGAGGGAATCTAAAAAACTCACAGCATCGCCTTCACTAAAACAGCCACCGCGACAATCACGCCCGATAATGCCGCGCCTGTTGCCAAGATAATTCCTACGATATTTGCGCCCAATGTATCCATTTTGCCCGTTATGCTTAATTTATTGTTATTACTAGACATGCTTAATTCCTACTGTCAAATCGCGCGCAATACTTTCCACTAATCAGCGTCCAATACTTTCCACTTTTTCAGCTTGAGGCTGCTGATTTTTACGCTGCTTAAATCGGTAAGAATCATTGCCCGTTTCCAGAATTTCGCAATGATGCGTAATCCTGTCGAGTAATGCCGTTGTCATCTTGGCATCGCCAAACACTTGCACCCATTCACCGAATGATAGATTCGTTGTAATAATCAACGAAGTCTTCTCATACAGCTGGCTAATCAGATGAAACAGCAACGCGCCACCCGATGCCGGAAACGGCAAATAACCCAGCTCATCCAGTATTACCGCATCAACCAAGCAAAGCTGTTTAGCTAAATTACCCACCCGCCCCAAGCTCTTCTCACGTTCCAACTGATTGACCAAGTCAACCGCATTAAAGAACCGCGCCCGTTTGCCGTGATGAATCGCCGCGACCCCAATCGCGGTCGCTAAGTGCGTTTTACCCGTCCCTGTGCCGCCCACCAGAATCAAGTTGTGCGCAGTTTCGATAAACCCCGCACTCGCCAACTGCTCAATCAACACTTGCGACAGCGGCGTCTCTGCCCAGTCAATGCCTAATAAATCCCGATGAATCGGGAAACGTGCCGCTTTGAGTTGATAGCGCAAACTCTTGAGTTGCCGCTCTGTTTGCTCGGCCGCAATCAGCTTCTCCATCCACACTTCTGGACGGTGGGCTTGTTTGGGTTTCTCGGTTTGCAACTCACTCCAAGCCGTTGCCATGCCGTAAAGCTGGAGGGCTTTCAAGCTCACACTATGCTCAATGAACATAAGCGCCTCCCAACAAGTAGTCATACCGCTGGCAGTTAGCCAGCGGCTCTAGCGTGAGCGCAATGTTGTCGGGTACGTTGATTGCCATCAGCAGGTTGGGCGCGACCAGTCTGCGCAGTTCGTTCATCACAATCGGCGCGCTCACGATGCCACCTTCCAACGCTAACTCACACGCTACCGTGAGTGCATCCAGTCCTGCTTCTCCAGCAAGCATCAGTAATTCTACGAATGATCTATCGCCTTTGGGCTGTTTCAGAATGCGGTCTCGCACAAGCTGTATTGGACGCGGTAAATCCCACGTGACGAAGGGCGCGCCATTGCGCAACGCGCCCGGTTTCTTCTCTAACACGGGTAAGTAATGCCAAGGGTCGCACACCAGTTGGTCACGTTCAAAGGAGCGCGGATGTGCTGCAATCAGTTCACCATTGGCCACGATGCGGACTTGGTCTGCGGTGGTACGCACCGAAACCGCTTTGCCTGCTGCACTGGCAGGTACGCTATAGCGATTGCGATCCACTCGAACCAAGCAGGTAGATGACACGCGCAGCATGTGTTCGACATAGCCATCGAAGTGCGCGGTGATGGGACGTAGCAAGACTTGTTCGTCCGCAAAGCAAGATGCAATAGTGCGGTCGCTTTGCACCGGATGTTGGCGTTGTGCAAGCTCTTGGCAGCGCGTGGCAAGCCACGCGTTCAGTTCAACAAATGATGCAAAGCGCGCCAAGGGCGTGAACAGCCATTCGCGCACATTGCCAACCTGATTCTCAACTTGACCCTTCTCCCAGCCAGAGGCGGGCGTACAGGCAACGGGTTCAAATAAATAATGATTGGCGAGCGTTAAAAAGCGTCGGTTGAATTGACGTTCTTTGCCAACATAGACGGCATCCACAACAGTTTTGAGGTTGTCGTATATGAGGCGCATCGGTACGCCACCGAAGAACATAAAAGCGCGGACATGCGCATCCAACACCATTTCTTGTTGTTCTCTGGGATAAGCGACGACGAACATTTGGCGGCTATATGCCATGCGGAAGTGGGCAACTTTGATGTGCTGCAATACGCCGCCTAATTCGACTTGTTCCTGACTCCAGTCAAACTGACAGGCATCTGCTGGTTGGAAGTGCAGTGGCACGAAGGCTTCGGTGAGTTTGGGGCTTTGGTGGCGAGATTTCCAACGACTAACGAAGCGTTGGACGCTGTCATATGCGCCGCTGTAGCCCAATGTTTGCAAGCCTTCAAAGAGCCGCTGACGAGAGCGGCGGCGCGACTTGCTGAGTTTAGATTCTTCGACGAGCCATGCGGTAAGCTGCGCTTCAAATTGCCCTAGCTTCGGTGCGACAGGTTGAACCCGTTGATACTTGGGTTCTTCGACAGTGGCGAGATGTTTGCGCACGGTGGGGCGAGATAACTTCATGTCGCGCGCAATCTCGCTGATGGTTTGTTGCTGTACTAAATGCCGCCTACGTATTTTCACTCAGAATAAGGAGCTTTAGCGACTATATTCTGTGGGGAAGACCCTTGCGGTCTCGTAAATGATGTTCATGTAAAACACTCCAGATACCTCCAGCTAAAACGCTGGATGGTTACACACTGAGGTGGAAACTATTGGACGCTGTTTCCACCTCTAATCTGGAAAGTTTTGCACGCAATTTGACACCCCACCCCTTCATTGCCGCATTGCCGCGTATTTTGCCTTTTTTGCAGCTTTTCCGCGAAAATCTTTCAAATCCAAAATTAGTCCTATATCTCACTTAAACCCACGTCTTCCAAGCTCTTCCCACCTTTTTGTTAGCGTTTTAATATATTTCAATCTAAGTGTCCCCGTCAATGTGTGATGGCGGACACATGGTTTGAAAGGTAATCACCCCCCCAAAAAAGTTTAGCAACCACCAGAAGTAGAGACGTGTTATGAGGGGTTGAGTCATTACTTGTTTGAGTCGATTGATGAAGTACAAAATTATGCGATGGACTGAATGTGGACTTATAATCACACTGCTAATTACACCGCCCCAACATGGCACTCGGTGGCATCGCTCCGAAACAGAAGTTAGCGTTAAACGTCTCTACTTCTGGCGCTTGCTAAATTTGGAGGGTTACCAAGCGACAAGAACGATCTCGCCGAGCTCAACCATATCAAATACGCTTTACTTAATTATGTACAGAACACCTCAAGAAAAAATGAATCTAATTAGCTTGGAATTAACACCAACACTCTTGCCACAAGCTCACCTTGTTCAATCGACATGAACACGCCGCAATCTAAACCATCCATCATCCCCCCACTGGAAGAGCACGACGAAGCTGAGCAACAGGCAGCACGGCTGCCGCGCCGCTTGCTGCGCATTGAGATTGCGCCTTGGACAATATTTACCGTGATGTTAATTATCGTTGGACTATGGCTTTTTATTCGCTTATTACCAGTTATGCTAGTGCTGGTAGGCGCACTGATGATTGCGGGTACGCTGAGTCCAGCAGTAGATAGACTGGAGCGTTTGGGAGTGCGCAGGGATGGAGGTATCGCGATTGTATTCAGCCTACTGTTCGTCCTCACCAGCTTGCTGTTCGTACTTATCGTGCCAGAGCTGATAAATCAAGTAAAGAGCGTAATCAGCATTGAGCCAGAAATGCGCGAGCGGCTAGCACAATGGCTGGCACGCTCACCGCTCAGCATCAGCCTCGCCGAAGCATTGCGCAACGTACATTACGATACGCTGTTCAAATCTTCTGCCGCCTCTGTGTTGAGCTTTTTCACCCTCGTGGTGGAGAGTATTGCCTACGGAGTCGGTGCAATTTTTTTAGCTTTGTACATTATGCTCGACCGCGACCGACTACGCGGCGCAGTGTTCGCGGTCGTGCCCCGCACGCACCATATTCGGCTGTCGCGCATTCTGGTCAATCTAAACCTGATAGTTGGCGGGTATATCCGGGGACAGCTCATCACTTGCGCACTGATGGCGGCCTTCATGTTCATTCTGCTGACCGCATGTGGTATTCCGAACGCGCTGGTTATAGCCGTGTTTGGTGGCTTGGCCGACGTGCTGCCCTATATCGGTATTTTCATTACCATGGCACCTGCGGTCGCAGCAGCGCTGCCATTCGGCATGGTCATCACCATGGTAGTTTTTCTGCTGATGCTCGCCTATGAAGAATTTGAAAGCCGCGTCTTAGTTCCCGTTGTTTATGGTCGTGCGATGCGCTTACCCTCGTCTATGGTATTACTGGCCTTAATCGCGGGTGCGACCTTGTTCGGCATCATCGGTGCCTTACTAGCACTGCCTGTTGCCGCCACCATCTTAATGCTGATTGATACACTGCGTGTCGAACTGCCTGGCGAGACTGAGCAAATCGCCGATACCAAAAACCGCGAAAAAGACCAAAGCAGCGAACAGGAATATACTCGCAGAACCGATGGTATGCCCGCAGAACAGGCTTCAGCCATCGCCTTTAAGATATCAGGACAGCGTAAAAAGGAAGAAAACCAAGCTGAACAGTGATTAGAACAATCGCTACCCGATACGCTGTGTTAGAGATATACACTGTGCGCCACCGAAGATGATGGATTGCGTCACAACGCTAATTAGTCTTAGATAACGAGCAAGAAATACCATTAAAGCCCCGTGGTTACGGGGCTTTAATGGTATTTCTTGCTCGTTATTGCCTGACCTTGCTTGACCTTAAATCACTCCCACTCGATGGTGGCAGGCGGTTTGCCAGAGATGTCGTACACCACGCGGTTGATGCCGCGCACTTCGTTGATGATGCGATTTGATACTTTGCCTAATAATTCGTAAGGCAAATGAGCCCAGTGCGCAGTCATAAAGTCTTGCGTTTGTACGGCACGCAGCGAAACCACCCATTCGTAAGTACGTCCGTCGCCCATCACGCCCACGCTCTTGACGGGCAAGAAAACGGTGAAGGCTTGCGAGGTTTTTTCGTACCAAGTTTTGCCATCGTCAGCTTTAGTGGCGCGCAACTCTTCCATGAAAATCGCGTCCGCGCGGCGCAATAAATTGGCATATTCTTGTTTCACTTCGCCCAAAATACGCACGCCTAAACCTGGCCCTGGGAAAGGATGGCGATACACCATGCCATGCTCCAAGCCCATCGCCACGCCGAGTTCGCGCACTTCGTCTTTGAATAATTCGCGCAACGGTTCGAGCAATTTTAGATGCAGACTTTCGGGTAGCCCACCGACGTTGTGATGCGATTTAATGTTGTGCGATTTTTTGTTTTTACCGCCGCCTGACTCAATCACGTCGGGGTAAATCGTGCCTTGTGCCAACCATTTTGCCTGTGGCAATTTTTTCGCTTCGCGCTGGAACACTTCGACGAATTCACGACCAATAATTTTGCGTTTTTTCTCTGGATCAGTCACGCCCGCGAGAAAGCCCAAGAACTCCGCACTGGCATCGACATGAATGACTTTTACGCCCAAATTGTCCGCAAATGTTTTCATCACTTCAGCCGCTTCATTCAAGCGTAACAAGCCGTTATCGACGAACACGCAGGTCAATTGTGCGCCGATGGCTTTGTGCAACAACACCGCCGCGACCGACGAATCTACTCCGCCCGACAAGCCTAAAATTACTTCATCGCTACCCACTTGCGCGCGAATTTTTGCCACCGCTTCATCGACATAATTGGGCATTGTCCAATCTTTAGCGCAGCCGCAAATGTCATGCACAAAGCGATTCAGCATCGCCACACCTTGCACCGTGTGGGTGACTTCAGGATGAAATTGCAGCGCGTAAAAACGCCGCGCTTCGTCTGCCATGCCAGCAATCGGCGTAGTCGCGTTGCTGGCAATCACCGCAAAACCTGCGGGCAACGCCGTGACTTTATCGCCATGACTCATCCACACATCAATCAAGCCGTGACCTGCGGCGTTGCTACGATCTTGAATGTCACGCAGCAAGGGTGAATGACCTTGCGCACGAATCTCAGCGTAACCAAATTCGCGCACCAAACCCGTCTCAACCGCGCCGCCCAGTTGCGCCGCCATGGTTTGCATCCCATAACAAATCCCCAACACAGGTACGCCTAACTCAAACACAATTTGCGGTGCGCGCGGCGTATCGCCTTCGGTCACCGAGTTTGGCCCGCCCGACAAAATAATGCCACTAGGCGCGAAAGCACGAATAAATTCAGCGTCCACATCACAAGGATGCAGCTCGCAATAAACATGGCTTTCACGCACACGACGGGCAATCAGTTGCGTGTATTGCGAACCGAAATCGAGGATAAGGATTTTTTTCTGGGACATGGAGATTTATAAGCTGTGAAAGGTGAAGGTAAAACTGTGAAAGGTGAAACGAAGAAACGGTTCTACGTTTCACTTATCACATCAGTCGATGTGATAATTCGGTGCTTCTTTGGTGATTTGCACGTCATGCACATGCGATTCGCGGATGCCTGATGAAGTGATTTCGACGAACTCGGCTTTTTCGTGCGTATCCGCAATCGTGGCGCAACCGAGGTAGCCCATGCTGGCGCGCAAACCGCCCATTAGTTGATGAATCACCGCCAACACGCTGCCTTTGTACGGTACGCGTCCTTCCACACCTTCAGGCACCAGCTTGTCTTGATTGCCCTCGCCTTCTTGGAAATAACGGTCGCTAGAGCCTTGCGCCATTGCGCCCAAGCTGCCCATGCCGCGATACGATTTGTACGAACGACCTTGGAATAATTCGATTTCGCCTGGTGCTTCTTCTGTCCCTGCGAACAAGCCGCCCAACATCACCACATGCGCACCTGCGGCAATCGCTTTGGCGATGTCGCCTGAGTAACGAATACCGCCATCGGCAATCAGTGGCACGCCTGTGCCTTTCAGTGCATCCGCCACACCTTGAATCGCTGCGATTTGTGGCACGCCCACGCCAGCCACAATGCGCGTAGTGCAAATTGAGCCTGGACCAATACCGACTTTCACGCCATCTGCACCATGTTTAACCAAAGCCAACGCCGCTGCGCCCGTAGCAATATTGCCGCCGATGACTTCGATATGCGGGAAATTTTTCTTCACCCATTGCACGCGATCCAACACGCCTTGCGAATGCCCGTGCGCGGTATCTACCACGATGACATCCACGCCCGCTTCGGCCAACAACGCGACACGTTCTTCCGTGCCCTCGCCCACCCCAACCGCCGCACCTGCGCGCAAGCGACCTTGTGCGTCTTTGCACGCCAAGGGATGTTCGCTGGACTTCAAAATATCTTTAACCGTCATCAAGCCGCGCAACTCAAACGCGTCGTTGACCACCAACACGCGTTCGATGCGATGTTTGTGCATCAAGCTGCGCGCCTCATCCAAACTGGTGTTTTCTTTAACGGTAATCAGACGCTCGCGCGGAGTCATAATATTTTGGATAGACTGATCCAAATTATTTTCAAAGCGCAAATCGCGGTTAGTAACAATGCCCACCAACTGCTTACCTTGCACCACGGGCAAGCCCGAAATTTTATGTTGGCGCGTCAAACTCAACACATGGCGCACCGTCATGTCAGGGCTAATGGTGATGGGATCTTTCACCACGCCGCTTTCAAAACGCTTCACTTTCGCGACTTTGGCGGCTTGTGCGTGCGACGACATATTCTTATGGATGATGCCGATGCCGCCCTCTTGCGCCAAGGCAATCGCCAGACGCGACTCCGTCACCGTATCCATCGCGGCGGACATCAAAGGAATGTTGAGGTGAATGTTACGAGTGAGTTGAGTGCGCAAAGCGACATCGCGCGGCAACACATTTGAGTAAGCGGGAACGAGCAAAACGTCGTCGAAGGTCAGAGCTTTTTGAATGATGCGCATGGTAGTCCGTTTCGGCAAAGCGCGGATTATACGCATCATCGCGAGGATGGTAAATCAGTGTGATTCGTGACAGGGATTTACGAGGCGATGTAGGTCGGATTACCCCAGCTAAATCACCTGAGGACAAAAGCGCAGCGTCATCCGACAAAAACTAGGCTAAAAATATCTAGGGACTCAATGCTACGGGCTATCTTCAATCTCAGCGACGACACTATTGATAACGAGCGCGGCAGCAACAATTACCGCACCACCCCAAAATGGCAGCACCGATAAGCAGCTGATTAAGCCTCCGCCCAATCCACACAAGGCAAGCCACCCGCCAAATAACTTGGGATTGAAATGCACTAGCTTCATCAGAACATTTAACATTTTTTGATTTGCTTAAAAAGTCTTACAGCGCAGTTTCGTTGGTCTCGCCAGTGCGAATCCGTATCACTTGCTCGATGCTGGAAATAAAAATTTTGCCGTCGCCGATTTTGCCCGTGTGGGCGGCTTTGATGATGGCTTCCACGGC
>JARCRQ010000040.1 GCA_029850585.1 Sideroxydans sp. | reverse complement strand
AGCTCAGTCGGTAGAGCAGCGGACTTTTAATCCGTTGGTCGCGAGTTCGAATCTCGCCCGACCCACCAGTATCGCCGCCTTAGCTCAGTCGGTAGAGCAACCGCCTTGTAAGCGGTAGGTCATCAGTTCGAATCCGATAGGCGGCACCAATTAAAACCCACTCATTCATAAGATGCGTGGGTTTTTTCTTGTCTGCGTTAAGCTGCAAGGCTTGCGGCGTGAGCCGTTTTTTTATTGGGGAGAAATGCCATGTGGGAGAGCTTTTTGCATCTGTTGCGCGCGCAGCTCGACAATCAATTATTCGTTGGTGGATTTACGTTGGGCTTGATAGGACTTGCGGCGGCGTGGTTACGCAAAGTGCCAGGTCTGGTATGGGGATATTTTAATCGCGTGATTATCGTCACTGCCGTCATCGACAGTCGCAATGATTTGTTTGGCGCGCTGATTACTTGGATTAACGATTTGCCGTTCGGTCGCGGCAGTCGCTTTTTTACCGTTATTCAAGAGAACGCCAATCCTGATGACGAGTCCAGTGCCAATGGTTTGCCGCGCTTGTTGTACAGCCCCGCACCGGGCTTTCATGTGTTCTGGTTTCAAGGTCGCGTGATGTGGATACACCGCGATGTGAGTATGAATTTGCAAGTGGTCGATACCTTGCGCATCCATGTGTTATTTGGCTCGCGCAAGTTTTTGGAAGGACTGCTAGAAGATGTACTCAAGCGCACTTACGCGCGTCTTGCCGATCACACGCTGATGTTTACCGTGGATAGTTGGGCAGAAAATTGGCGCAAATCTGACGCACGTCCGCGTCGCGCGATTAACTCGGTGGTGCTCGATGGCGACATCCGCCAACGCTTACTCGACGATGCGCAAGGTTTTTTTGGCAAGCGCAGTTGGTACGCCGCGATGGGCATCCCTTGGCGTAGAGGCTATTTGTTATATGGTCCGCCAGGGACAGGCAAGACCAGCGTGGCGTTCGCGTTGGCGGGGGAGTTGCATTTGAATTTATGCTGGCTGTCGCTGACCAATCCCAAATTAAACGACCAAACCATTTCCATGCTGCTGCAAAAAACGCCCGCGCGTTCGCTGATTTTGATTGAAGACGTGGACGCATTTTTTGCCGCGCGACAAAAACAAGATGAGCGTATCGCGGTGAGTTTTAGCGGCTTGTTAAATGCCTTGGATGGCGTAGCCGCGCAAGAAGGGCGCATCGTTTTTCTCACCACCAATCACCGCGAATTACTCGATGCCGCGCTGATACGTCCGGGGCGTATTGATGTGGAATTCAAACTCGATTTAGCCAGCCGTGAGCAAATCGCCAGTATGTTTTTGCGTTTTTATCCCAACCAAGAGGATGCCATCGCCGCACTGTTGGCGAGCTTGCCAGAGCGAGTGTTGAGCCCCGCACAAATTCAACAAGCGTTGTTGGCACATGCTAATTTTGCTGATGCGATAGCTGCGTTGCGCACCTTAGCAAGATAAATCCCAGACAATTTTTAACGTAGTCAGGAAGAATTAACATTTCGTGTTGGGCGCGGTGAAATTATTGTTTAGGCGGGGTGGGGAACAGCGGATTTTTCATCACTAGATTCATGCGCTCACCAAACTCTTGAGCAAAGTTACGCATCGCTTTGGCAGCGTCTTTTTCGCCCGTGGCGCGCTCTAGTGTGTCCGCCATCGACAATAAATTTTGGTGATAAAACTGTTTCATTTCATCGACCATCATCTCGCGCGTCCACAGGTCGATGCGCAAAGTATTTTTTGCCTCACTATCCCAAACCGACAACATAATTGCTTTGCTGCTGCTGTCCACGCCGCCGTCGGACGCGCTCCAGTCAATTTTTTGCGGCATGTTTTTGTCGTCTAGCGTGACGGTAAATTTTATTTCAGAAGTTTTCATTAGGGTTCTCTCGTCGGTAATTTTGAGCGTAAAAAATCGCGCCATGCGCGACTTAGGATGAATGTAGCTTTAAGCCACTAAATGGTATCATGCGCGCCTTTTTTGGCGGCTAATAAATCGCCAATTCGTCTCGTGTTATTTTGGAAATATCCCCCATGAAAAGTAGTGAAATCCGCCAAACATTCCTCGATTTTTTTGCTGCAAAAGGTCACACCATCGTAGCCAGCAGTTCACTCGTGCCACACGAAGACCCCACCTTGTTGTTCACCAACGCAGGTATGAATCAGTTCAAAGATGTGTTTTTGGGCTTTGATAAGCGTCATTACGCGCGCGCGGCTTCTGCGCAAAAATGTGTGCGGGCGGGCGGCAAACATAACGACTTGGAAAACGTTGGCTACACCGCGCGTCACCACACTTTTTTCGAGATGTTGGGTAACTTTAGTTTCGGCGATTATTTCAAACGTGACGCGATTAGCTACGCATGGGAATTGCTCACCCAAGTTTATAAATTGCCGGTGGATAAGCTTTACGTCACGGTCTATGCCGAGGACGACGAGGCTTACGATATTTGGACGAAAGAAATGGGACTCGTGCCTGAGCGCGTGATACGCATCGGCGACAACAAAGGCGCGCGCTATGCGTCGGATAATTTTTGGATGATGGGCGATACGGGCCCGTGTGGTCCTTGCACCGAGATTTTTTACGACCACGGCGCGCATATTCCCGGCGGTTTGCCCGGCACACCAGAAGAAGACGGCGACCGCTTCATCGAGATTTGGAACAACGTGTTTATGCAGTACAACCGCGACGAAGCGGGCGTGATGCACTTGTTGCCGAAACCGTCGGTCGATACCGGCATGGGCTTGGAACGCATTTCGGCGGTGCTGCAACATGTACACGCCAATTACGACATTGATTTATTCCAAGCGTTGATTAAAGCGGCGGCGCGCGAAACGCATTGCGACGATTTGAATTCACCCTCATTAAAAGTGTTGGCAGATCATATTCGCGCCTGTTCTTTCCTGATTGCTGACGGCGTGATTCCGGGCAACGAAGGTCGCGGCTATGTGCTGCGCCGCATCATCCGCCGCGCGATTCGTCATGGTTACAAGCTGGGCGCACGTGGCGCGTTTTTCCACAAACTCGTTCCCGATCTAGTTGTTGAAATGGGCGTGGCGTATCCCGAATTAACTGCCGCAAAAACGCGCGTGATGGAGGTGTTGAAACAGGAAGAGGAACGCTTCTTCACCACCATAGAACACGGCATGGCGATACTCGAAGCCGACCTTGCTGAGATGAATAAATCTGGCAATAAAATTTTCAATGGCGACACCGCATTTAAGCTGCACGACACCTTCGGTTTTCCACTCGATTTAACCCAAGACGTATGCCGTGAACATGGCGTGGCTGTTGACATTGCGGGCTTTGATGCGGCGATGGCGAATCAGAAACAGATGGCCCGCGCAGCGGGCAAATTTAAGATGACCGCCAACTTGGAATACGACGGTGCGCCGACGATATTCCACGGTTATGAATCGTTGCAGAATCAGGGCAATGTTTTAGCTCTGTACAAAGAAGGTGTGGCGGTGCAGGAATTGCGTGAGGGGGAAACGGGTGTGCTGGTGTTGGATAACACGCCGTTTTATGCCGAGTCTGGCGGGCAGGTCGGCGACAGTGGCGAGGTTCGTGGCATACAAGGTATTTTTGCGGTGGAAGATACGCAAAAAATTCAAGCCACGGTGTTCGGTCATCACGGTGTGTTGAAAACGGGCAAGCTGCGCGTCGGCGACAACATCAATGCGCGAGTGGATGGCAATGCACGCTTGGCGACCGAACGCAATCATTCCGTGACGCACTTGATGCACAAGGCTTTGCGCGAGGTGTTGGGCGAGCATGTGCAGCAAAAAGGTTCGCAAGTGGATAGCGATAAAACCCGTTTTGACTTCGTGCATAACGCGCCGATTTCGGATGCTGACATCGCCACCGTAGAAGCCAAAGTGAACGCGGAAATTTTGGCGAACGTAGCGACTGATGCCCGTGTGATGTCGATAGACGACGCGCAAAAAACGGGCGCGATGATGTTGTTCGGCGAGAAGTATGGCGACGAAGTGCGCGTGCTTTCTATCGGTAGCTCGAAAGAATTATGCGGCGGTACGCACGTCAAACGCACCGGCGATATTGGACTATTCAAAATCGTTTCCGAGGCTGGTGTGGCATCGGGTGTACGTCGCGTCGAAGCGGTGACAGGCGAGGGTGCGCTGGCTTTGATTAACGCGCAACAAAGCCAGTTGCAAAGCATCGCAGCAGCAGTAAAAGCCCAGCCGCAAAACGTGGCGGCGCGCGTGTTGCAAGTGTTGGACAGCGTCAAAGTGTTGGAAAAAGAATTGGCGGGATTGAAGTCCAAACTCGCCGCCTCGCAAGGTGATGATTTGCTCAAGCAAGCAGTGGACATCAACGGCGTGAAAGTATTGGCGGCGCAGATGGAAGGTGCGGATGCTTTGGCGTTGCGCGAGACACTTAACAACATGAAAGACAAGCTGCAAAATTCGGCGATTGTGTTGGCTTCTGTGCAAGATGGAAAAGTCAGTTTGGTGGCGGGCGTGAGCGCGAGCCTGATAGCAAAAATTAAAGCGGGCGAATTGGTCAACATGGTCGCGCTACAAGTCGGCGGCAAAGGCGGCGGCAAGCCGGACATGGCGATGGCGGGCGGCACACAGCCTGATCATTTGGCGACGGCGTTGGCGAGTGTGGCAGCGTGGGTGCAAAGCAAGGCGTAAGCGCGTAAGCCTTGTTGTGTCAGGCTTGCAAAGTTTTACAGGAATGCGTATGGTTCAAAACAAGGCGCGCAAGATGGTAATGACGCGCCATAGTTGGAGGAGAGTGGTTTGTAGCACGCTTTAATTTTTTAGGAGCGTCGTAGTGAGCCACGTCAATCACACCCTTTTGTTAGTTGAGCGCGACGCTGCCGATGCTGATTTAGCGCGGTCTGCCGCGTCGCTGTGCGCACTGGAATTTAATTTGCAGGTGTGTGTCGACGCGTCTGCTGCATTGGACTATTTAGCGACCGCAAGTGTTGCGGCGCAGCCGTTTATCATCCTCATCAATCTTGATTTGCCTAAGCTGGAAGGGCTAGGCGTGTTACGCACCTTGCGCATCAATCCCGCCACGCACGACACGCCGCTACTGGTTTATTCGCGTGAATTTAATCAAGCCGACGTGTTGTTAAGTTATCGCGCAGGGGCGAATTCTTTTGTGCCTAAGCCGCACGATGCCGCGCAGTATTTAGCCTTGTTTTCTAATCAATTAGTCTATTGGTTGAGTACGCGCCACTGGTCAGATTATCGTCGGGAGTCGGCCCATGTCTAAGCCACTTTCCATCGTATTTGTCGGAATGCCGCCTGACGTGGTCACACAGCTTTGTGCGGTGTTGCAGGCGGGTGGTTTTAGCCTGAACTCACATCAGTTTGATGACGCGCAACATTTGAGTGCCCAAGCATTGGCGAGCGTCGATGTGTTCTTGGTTGATTCCTTGCGCATCCATCCGCATATCGTCGAGCAAATTCAAGTTTTGTTGAGCGCGCCAGCGTTAGATATTCCCGTACTGGTGTATTCCAGTTTGGGCGATGAAGCGGCGATTGTGGCGGCGATGAAAGCGGGCGCGAAAGATTTTATTTCCAGCAAAAATCCGCAACGCTTGTTGTCCTCGGTGCAGCGTGAATTGGCGTGTGTTGCCAAGCGCGCTGAAATGCGCAGCCAAGCGGTCGCCGATAATTTGTTGCAAGAAATGGAAGGCTGGATGTTGCAAGGTCAGGACTTAGTGCCGCTGACGCAAAAAATGTGTGAGGCGATAGCGAGGACATTGGCGGTGCGAGTGGCGTGGATAGGCGGCAAGCAAGCCGATGGTTCGGTGAGTGTGGTCGCGGCATCCGAGCAGCCTGAGCTATTGCGCCAACTCGAAGTGCGTTGGGACGACAGTCCGCACGGACAAGGCACCGTGGGGCAGGCGATACGCTTGCAACGCCCCGTCATGTTGACGGTTGATGCGCAGGTTATTTCGCCTTGGCGCGCCATGGCGGATCACTATGGGGTGCAAAGCGTGTTGGCGTTGCCGATGTTGGCGCGCGCTGAAATTATCGGCGTGTTGGTGCTGTATTCCGCACAGCGTGACGGCTTTGATGCGCTGCGCATACAACGCTATGCGCACTTTGCGAATCGCCTAGCGGTGATTTTATTGATGGCGCAGGAGCAAGAACAATTGCGCCTGTTAAGCGCGGCGATGAGTGGTGCGACACAGGCGATTTTTATTACTAAACCTGATGGCAGAATTATTTGGTTTAACCAAGCACTGTGTAGTTTAAGTGGCTATTCCGCAGCGGAAATTAGCGACAGTACGCCGCATTTATTTAGCTCAGGTGGTTACGATAAAAATTTCTGGAAAAGCATGTGGCAGGAAATTTTGCAAGGCAAGCCTTGGTCGGGAGATGTGTTGAATCGGCGGCGCGATGGCGCGGCGTATCACGTTTTGCAAAGCATCACGCCGCTGCAAAACGCGCTCGGTGAAGTGAAACATTTTTTATGTGTGCAACAAGATGTGTCGGAGAAAAAAGAGCTAGAGCGCAAGATTGAATATCTGGCGTATCACGATGTGTTGACGGGCTTGCCGAATCGGGCTTTGTTTAATGATCGAATGCGCCAAACGGTCAGCCAAGCCCGTCGCGACAAGGCAAACTTTGCTTTGTGTTTTGTCGATTTAGACGGCTTCAAAGCGATTAACGATGCGTATGGACATGCCGCAGGTGACCAGTTGTTAAAACAAGTTGCCAGTCGTTTGCGCGCCTGTGTGCGCGAGGTGGATACTGTCGCGCGTTTGGGCGGCGATGAGTTTGTGATTTTGTTGCGTGATGCCAATAGCGAAATCGGTTTGAGCCAAATTGCGCAAAAAATTATCGAGCAACTGGCGCGCGCATTTGAGTTGAGTGTGGCGATGGTGAACATCAGTGCCAGCATCGGCATGAGTCGTTATCCCGCTGATGCAGCGTCGGCAGATAAGCTAATGCGGTGTGCGGATGAGGCGATGTATCGCGCCAAACACGGTGGCAAAAATCGCTATGTGTTTTATCGCCGTGACAGCGTGAGCGATGAAATTCTCGATTGGCAAATCTAGGTTTTATTCCCTAATACTTGCGGCACACTTGCCCAGACTAAATCAGGCGTGAGCTGCATCATGCAGTTGAAATGTCCCAGTGGACAGACCCGTTTGAAGCACGGGCTACACGCGATGTCGATTTTGATAACGCGTGCGTGTGCCGATAACGGCGGCGTAAATTGCGCACTGCTAGACCCGAACAAAGCCAATAGCGGCTTGTTCTGCGCGGCGGCTAAGTGCATCAAACCTGAATCGTTACTCACCACCACTGTGGCGCAGGCAAGCAGTGCCAGCGCGTCGGATAAATCGGTTTTGCCGCATAAATTGACGCACACGTCATTACTGAGTTGCTGAATGTCGTTTGCTACCGCGTAGTCTTTTCCCGAACCAATTAACCACACCGCATAGCCTTGTGCGGCAAAGCGTTGTGCCAGTTCCGCGTAATACGCTGCGGGCCAGCGTTTCGCTTCGCCATATTCTGCACCCGGGCAAAACACTGCGATTTTTTTAGTTAAATCCAAACTTAACTTTTGCAAACTGGCGTTACGTTGTGTGTCGCCGACAACTAATTTTGGATTCGCTAACGGTCGCGGTATTGCCGCATTTTTATCTTCGGCAAGCGCGGCAAAGCGTTCCACCATTAACGGTAATACGCTTTTATCCAGCTTGCGTGCATCGTTCAGCAGCCCATAACGCGCCTCACCGACAAAGCCTGTGCGTAGCGGAATGCGCGCGAAAAAAGGCACCAGTGCCGACTTCAAAGAATTGGGTAAGACGATGGCTTGGTCGTACTGCGCGGCGCGTAATTGCTTGCCTAATTGATAGCGCGCGCCTAGCTGCAACGCGCCATGTCCAAACGGATTGCTGATGACCTGATGCACTTCAGGCATGGCGTGTAGCAGCCCCGCACACCAAGCTGGCGCGAGTACGTCAATCTGGCAGTCGGCATGACGTTGCTGCAAGCGCATCAACATCGGCTGCATCAACATGGCATCGCCGACCCAGCTAGGTGCAACAATTAAAATTTTCATAAGTTATAAAAATTCAAATATCGAAGCGAGGCTAGGCGCGAACAAAAAATTACGACGCGGCATAGAGGTGCTATGTAAGGAGTAATTTTTTGTGAGCAACAACGCATCGCGAAGAGATTTGGATTTTTAGTGGTGACCTTTGGGGAGTTCACCGGTGAATTTATATAGCGTGCCGCAATACGGGCAGCGTGCTTCGCCGCCGTGTGCCAGCGGAATGCCGACTTTGGGATGGGTGTTCCACACACTCATGGCGGGAGTGGGGCAGGATAACGGCAGGTCGTGCGCGGTGACTTCGATGTAACGCGCGGTAATTGCGGATTCACTCATAACAACTCCTAAAATTAAACGTAATCAACCCAGTCTTGGTGTAGCGGATGCTTACCCGCGACGCAATCGAAAAATGCGGCTTGCAATTTGGTGGTAATTGGGCCGCGTGAACCTTGACCAATCATGCGTTGATCGAGTTCGCGGATAGGCGTGACTTCAGCAGCGGTGCCGGTGAAAAAGGCTTCATCCGCACAATAAATTTCGTCGCGGGTGATGCGTTTTTCGATGACTTCGAAGCCCGCTTCTTTGGCTAAGGTGATAATCGAATCACGCGTGATGCCTTCTAAACATGACGTCAGATCAGGCGTGTAGAGCTTGCCTTTTTTCACGATGAAAATGTTTTCGCCTGCGCCTTCCGCAACAAAACCATCTACGTCCAACAGCAAGGCTTCATCGTAGCCGTCGTTCGCTACTTCTTGATGCGCGAGGATGGAGTTGGTGTAAGTCGTCACCGATTTGGCGCGACACATATTCACGTTGACGTGGTGACGGGTGAAGCTGGACGTTTTGATGCGAATGCCTTTTTGCATGCCTTCTTCGCCCAGATACGCGCCCCACGGCCAAGCAGCAACAGCGACGTGCGTGGTGAGACCTTTGGCGGCGATGCCCATGCCTTCAGACCCATAAAAACAAATCGGACGGATGTAGCACGATTCGAGTTGGTTAGAACGCACGACTTCGCGATGCGCTTCCATCACGGTTTCTTTGTCGTACGGCATGTTCATTTGGAAAATACGCGCCGAATTAAATAAGCGGTCGGTATGTTCTTTCAAACGGAAAATGGCGGTGCCTTTTGCTGCTTTATAAGCGCGCACGCCTTCAAAAACGCCCATGCCGTAATGCAAGGTGTGCGTTAAAACGTGGGTAGTTGCATCGCGCCAAGGAACGAGTTTTCCATCGTGCCAAATAAAGCCATCGCGGTCAGACATAGACATGGGGCGCATCCTTTTGTAAAAAAATGAGGGAGAGGTAAAACACAGGGCGACGATTTTAGCCGTTTCTGCTGACTTAATGAAGCATTACTCGAACTAACTAGATATTTAGAGGTATTTGTGGCGATTTATTTTTCGGTATGATGCCTACATCGCGATGATTCTTGTCTAGAAATAATTACAAAAAGTACAACACATTATGAAAACACTGCCTTCTATTACTAAAGAAATGATAGACACGCCCGAAGAGAAATTGCGTAAGAGCCTGTTGATTTTTGCCTGTGCTTTTATGAATTTTGCGGTGGTGTTGTGGCTGGCGATTTACTGGCTGATGGGGCTGAATTTTTCCTCTAACGTCACACTGGTCTATCAACTTATCTCGGTCGGCTCTTTAGTTTTTTATCTCAAAACTAAAAAATTTGAGACCTTTCGTTTTATTCAACTCAGTTTATTTTTGTTCGCGCCATTCATTATGCAGTGGAGCATTGGCAGCTCGGTGACCTCTAGCGGCGTGATGTTGTGGGCGTTGTTAGCACCTATCGGCGCACTGGTGGTGTCGAATTGGCGCGAATCTGTGCCGTGGTTTTTTGCCTACACAGTGATGACGATTATTTCGGGTGTGTTCGATTATTTTTTAGGCGAAGCCATTCCTAAAGAAATGTCGATGAAAGTCATCGGCGTATTTTTTGCGCTGAATTTTTTAGCGATGTCGTCGATTATTTATTTCTTGGTGCGCTACTTTGTGGTGGAGATGGAAAAAATTAAAAGCCAGCTCGATGCGCAACATCAGTTGCTCGAAGAAGAGCAGCAAAAATCTGAGCGCGTGCTGCTCAATGTGTTACCTAGCAATATCGCGCAACGCTTGAAAAACGATCAAGGTTTAATTGCCGATGGTTACGCCGATGTCACGGTGATGTTTGTGGATTTGGTCAACTTCACGCAACTCACCGAAACTTTGTCGCCCAATCAAATGGTGACATTATTGAATGAAATTTTTTCAGGTTTCGACCAACTGAGCGAAAAATTTCAGGTCGAAAAAATCAAGACGATGGGCGATGCTTATATGGTGGTGGGCGGCTTTGGTGGCGATAAAACGAATTACACCGCCGACATCGCCGACATGGCTTTTGAGATGCGCGAGTTTGTCGAGAACAATCCCAACTTCGCAAAATATCATTTGAGTGTGCATACGGGAATCGCCACAGGGCCTGTGGTGGCGGGCGTAATTGGCACGAAACGATTTATTTATGATTTGTGGGGCGATACGGTGAATATCGCCAGTCGCTTAACTGATGAAGCAACTTTTGGTGTGATACAAGTAGATAAGGTGACCTACAACCGCTTGCGCGACGGCTTTGCGTTTGAGCCGCGTGCCACTGTCAATGTCAAAGGCAAAGGTGAAATGGCGATGTACCGTTTAACTTCGCGTTTGGATGGACGCAACCCTGTAACCCGTTCCGGCTCGAATCCCGTGTTTGTGAATCCTGCCGCCGCACTTTAACCATTCTTAGGATGATCAAACAAAAAGCCCCATAGCGTCAGCGTGGGGCTTTTTGCTAGGCTGGCTGGGGCAACGCGGCAAGGCGACGCGCCATTGAGTCGCATCGCGTGTTGGGTGCGGCGCAAGCTGCGATATTGCGCACTGACTAGTGCGGCGAGCTCAACGGGAATTAAGCCTAGCTCACCTGCTAATTTCAGCAAGGCTAAATTGCCGATATTGGCTGTCAGTTGCGGATAACGATGTGCATGTGCCAAGACCAAAAATTGCACCATAAATTCGACATCAATCATGCCTCCTGCATCATGTTTGATGTCGAATAGCTCGCTGTGATTAGGATGCCCGTCGTGCATTTTTTGCCGCATCGCGACAATTTCATCGCGCAATTTTGCTGCATCACGCGGAGCTTGCAACAGCGTATTGCGCAACGCTTCAAAGCCCGCGCCGACATGGCTATCGCCTGCGCAAAATCTTGCGCGGGTTAAGGCTTGATGCTCCCAAACCCATGCCTCATTAGCTTGATAGTCGGCAAACGCGCTCAAGCTCGACACCAGCAAACCGCTGGCACCATTGGGACGTAAACGCAAATCAGTTTCGTATAAACGCCCCGCTTGCGTGTAGCTGCCGAGCACCGTGTTGATGCGTTGCGCCAAGCGTGCGTAGTTTTCTGGCGCATCAGCATGGGCATCGTCGTAGATAAAAATCAGATCCAAATCGGATTCATAGCCGAGTTCTTTGCCGCCTAATTTGCCGTAAGCGATGATGGCAAAGTGCGGGACATCACAATGTTTTTTGCGCGCGTTTTGCCAGCACACCTTGAGCACATGACGCAGCATTAAATCCGCCAACGCGCTTAAGTGGTCGCTCAAAATTTCGAGGGGTAATAAGCCCTGTAAATCCATCGCTAACAGATGAAAAATTTGCTCTTGTTGGGCGTGTCGTAGCGCGTCCATTTGCCGTTCTAAATCCTCACTGCAGTCATGTAGTTGGGTGGCGATATGCGCATCAATCGCTGCCCAATCAGGGGTTTGATAAAGCTCTCGTGCGTCTAATAATTCATCGAACAAAGCGGGGTGCGCGGCAAGATAATCCGCCGCCCAACTGCTGGCCGAAACAAGCTGGCTCAAGCGCGTTAAAGCCTGTGGATATTCGGCTAAAAAAGCGAGGTAGGAAGCGCGCCGCGCGATGCTGTCGATGAGCTTTTGTAAGCGTTGCAAGCTCACGTCAGGATTGCTTTGCTGCGCACAGGCACGGATAAATTGCGGCAGCAGTTGCGCCATGCGCGCACGACTGGCTTCAGGCAGTTGTTGGTAGCGTGAGCTGGCGCGAAATTGTAATAGCTGCTGTGCAGCTGCCGCGCTGTCGGCATAGCCTAAGCCTTGTAAATGTTGGCTTAGCGCGGTTTCATCCAGTGTTTCATCCCAGCAAAATGTAGCGTCGGATGGCGCGCGTTGTTCGCGAAAAATGGCAGAAAATTGCGTGCTGACAATGGCGCGATGCACGTCGAGTTGCTGCAACAGCGTGGCGTAGTCTGGGTAATTCATGCCAATAGCGAGTCGCGCTCGGTCATCTTCACTTTCAGGAATGTCTTGAGTTTGCTGGTCGTCTAGGTATTGCAAACGGTGTTCTAAGTTGCGTAAAAAAATATACGCGCTGGTTAAATCGCGCACCGTCTCCGCACTTATTTCGCCGTCACTCGCTAATTGCTGCAATACGCTCAGGGTCGGGCGGATGCGTAATTTTGCCGCGCGTCCGCCGCGTATCAGTTGAAAAACTTGCGCAGTAAATTCGATTTCGCGAATGCCGCCAGGTCCCAGTTTGATGTTGTTCTGACGGTCGCGGCGCGCTACTTCTTGACGGATTTGCGCGTGTAATTTACGCATCGAATCTATCGCGCCAAAATCGAGATATTTGCGGAACACAAACGGTTGCGCCAACTGCATCAGCTCCGTGCTGCTGGTGTGTTGTTCGGGTGCTATCACGCGCGCTTTAATCCAGGCATAACGCTCCCACTCGCGCCCTTGGCTGACCAGATATTCTTCCAGCGCGGCAAAGCTCATCACCAAGGGACCGCTGTCGCCGTAAGGGCGCAAACGCATATCGACGCGAAACACATAACCATCCACGCTGGGTTCGTGTATGAGGCTGATTAAACGTCGTCCTAGGCGGGTAAAAAATTCGTGATTGCTGAGGCTGCGAATCTCGTTTTGTCCCGTTATTGCGCGCGTTTCGCCATCTTCGGCATAGACAAAAATCAAGTCGATGTCGGACGAAACATTCAGCTCGCCGCCGCCCAATTTTCCCATGCCAATAATCAGCATTTGCTGTGCTGCGCCGCTGCTCTCACCAATGGGTTGTCCAAATTGTTTTTGCAGCACGTCCATCAAGCAGCTCTGCGCCAAACGCACGCAAATTTCGGCGAGCGCGGTCATGCAGTGCATCACTTCGTTCAAATCGGCGAGCGCATTCAGGTCGCGCAAAATCAGTTTCACCATCACCTGCTTGCGCACATACCGCACCGCTTTGGTGAGCTGCGCCTCGTCTTGTAAATTTAAGCCAGATTGCGCCAGCAAGGCGTGAATTTCGTCCGCGTTGCAGGGGGTTTGGTAGTTTGCCGCTAACCAAGCTAACAGCCCAGCATCGGCTTGTAAAACGCGCTGCGCATAGCGGCTGCATTGCAAGGTTTTGTTAAAAAAATACTCGAAATTATGTGGATTTTTGCTGTGCATGGGCATGCTTCCTTTAGAATGCGCGACTTTTTAAGATTATAGGGTATCTCGCAAACCCCAATATCGAGACCCTACGATTACCTACTGCACCTAATCGTTTTTGGTGGTTTTATGTGGCATTCCCGTCCTGTTCGTATCATCTGGCACAGCTTTAATTGGCTCACGCGCATCGCTATTGTTTTGGCGGTGAGCGCGCTGCTGCTGCTGGCGGCGAGCATTTTGTTGTTGCGCTATTGGTTGTTGCCCAACATCGAGCAATACCACAGCACGATTACCCAGCAACTCTCGCTGCTTATGGCGCGTCCTGTCACCATTGAAAAAATTTCGGCGGATTGGCAAGGGCTGCGTCCACGCTTAACCTTGCTCAAATTCACTGTGTTGGATGCGCAGCAACAGCCCGCTTTGGTGTTGCCCAAAGTCACTGCCAGCCTGTCTTGGTGGTCGGTATTGACGGCTGAATTACGCTTGGCAAATTTAGAAATTGAGCGACCAGAATTGCTGATACGGCGTGATGCTAAAGGTCAAATGCAGGTGGGCGGCTTGGCGATAGATAGTCACTCCAGTGCCGATAGCAGTGCGGCAGACTGGTTGCTGCATCAGTCGCGTTTAGTGGTACGCGACGCGCTGATTGTGTGGGTGGACGAGTCGCGTCGCGCCCCGCCGTTGGTGATGGAACATGTCAATCTGCGCATGGAAAATTTTTGGCATCACCACCGCATTGCGCTACGCGCCACGGTGCCCAGTGAGCTGGCGAGTCCGCTGGATGTACGTGGCGATTTTAGCGGGGCGAGTTTTGCCGATTTGACGGCATGGCGCGGTCAGCTGTTTAGTCAGTTGCAATATGCTGATTTAACGGCTTGGCGCGCTTGGTTGGATTTGCCGCCAGAGCTGAGTAGCGGACATGGTGCGTTGCGGGCTTGGCTAGATATTGCCAACGGCAACGTGGCGAAGCTGAAAGTTGATTTAGCGGTACGCGATGTGGCGACAAAGTTAGCCGATGATGTGCCTGAAATGAGTTTGCGTAGTTTGAATGGGCGGGTGATTTGGCAGCAAATCGACAATGGTTTTGAGTTGAGCACACAAGGTCTGAATTTGCGTTTGGCGAGCGGCTTGGTTGTGCCGAATACGGATTTGTCTTTGCGCATTGCCAATCAAACCGAGGCGCAGCCAGCATCAGGTGAATTGCGCGCTAATTTGTTGCAACTGGAAACGCTGGGCAACTTAGCCAACTTTGTGCCGATTCCTAAAGATTTACGCACGCAACTGGATGCCTATGCGCCGCGCGGCAAAGTGTCGAATTTGACCCTGCAATGGCAGCGCAACAAGCAAGCCACACCGACCTTTAAGGTGCAAGCGCAACTGCACAATATGGCGTTGCAACAAGTCGGCAAGCTGCCGGGATTTAGCGGGTTGAGTGGCGAAATTTCGGGCGATCAAGTGAGTGGCAGCGTGAGCGTGGATGCAAAAAAACTACGCGTGGATGCGCCCGGTTTTATGCGTGAAGCCGTCGTCTTTGACAGCTTGAAAGGCAAAGCCACTTGGGCGCATCAAGGCGACGAGCTGGAGGTTAAATTTAGTGAGGTGCAAGCCAGCAATGCCGACTTAGACGGGCAGACATTTGGCTCGTATCGCACCCTAAAAGACACGCCAGGTGTGTTGGATTTAACGGTGAATATGCAGCGCGCCAACATTGCGCAGGCGGCGCATTACATCCCGCTGATTGCACTGAATCGCACCGCCAATGACTGGCTGCATACAGCATTGCAAGGCGGTACTAGCGATGATGTACAGATCCGAATTTTAGGTAATTTGCGTGACTTTCCCTTTACAGATGCGAGCTTGGGAAAATTTGACGTGAGTGCCGCGATACACAATGGTGCACTGCGTTTCGCGCCCGACTGGCCTGTGCTGGACAGCATTCAAGGGCGGCTGCATTTGCATGACAAGGTGCTGGAAGTGACCGCTGACAGTGCGCGCAGTGTCGGGGTGGCGGTCAGTAAAGTCGCGGTAAAAATCCCTGACTTCACCCAGTCAAAATTAGCCTTGGAAGTGGCGGTGCAAGCCGCCGCGCCTACGCAAAAATTCTTAGCGTATGCGGCGCAAAGTCCCGTACGCGATTTTGCGCACGGCTTTACTGACGACATCCACGCGTTAGGTGATAGCAGCTTAAATTTGCAACTGCGTTTGCCGTCTTTAGGCGAAAAATTGGCGGAAGTAACAGGCAGTTATCGCCTCAACAATAACCAAGTGGATTTAGGCGGTGCGATTCCGCTGTTGCGTCACGCCAGCGGCGAGTTGAAATTTAACGAGCATGGTTTTAACACCGAGCAAATGCGCGCCGAAATTTTAGGCGGAGCGGCCAACCTTGAGGTGCATAGCACGCCACAAGGCACAGTGCTGGGCAAGTTCAATGGCACGGTCGAGATAGCGGGGTTGCGCGCGAATTATGCGCAGCCTGCGCTGCAATTTTTGCAAGGCAGTACCGCATGGGATGCGCAACTTTCTACTAGCAGCGAGGGCGTGCAAGTCGCAATCCAGTCTTCGCTGCAAGGGCTGTCCTCCAGCTTGCCTGTGCCTTTGACGAAAACGGCTGAAAGTGCTTTGCCTTTGGTGGTGCAAATCCACGCCAGCCCTAGTCAAAAAATTAAAGCGCAGCTCATCCCCGCACAGCAAAACATTAGCGTGGCACTTGGCACTTTGTTCAGCGCGCGCGCGCGCTTGAGCAAACAAAATGGACATGCTGTGGTACAGCGCGCGGCAGTGAATTTTGCTAATCGTGCGGCATGGCCAGATGCTGATGGTGTGTGGCTGGTGGGTGATATTCCAGAACTTTCGGTGCAAGGTTGGGAGGCTTTATTGGGCGCGTCTGCCAGTGATGCCGCCGCGCCTAGCGTGGTATTCGCGGGCGCAGATGTACAGGTCGGCAAGCTCACAGGGTATGGCTATACCTTGAATGATTTACACCTCAAAGCGCAGCCGCGCGGGGCGGATATTGCTGCGCAAATCACCAGCCGTGTGGTGACGGGAGAGGTGATTTGGCAGGCTAAACATGCCGATAACTCGGCCAAATTGCGCGCGCATTTACAAAAGCTGCACTGGCAAAATCGCCAGCCCGTTCAGGATAGTGTTGCGCAAAGTGCTGTGCCTGCGAGTAGCACGACTACCGCGCCTATAGATCCCAGTCAGCTGCCTGCTTTGGATGTGACCATAGACGACCTCAAATTTTCAGGGAAAAGTTTAGGTCAGCTAGAAATCATCGGGCATCCCGACGGGGCAGATTGGCGATTACGTCGTTTGTTGCTGAGTAATCCAGATGGCAATTTGAGTGGCGAAGGGGCGTGGTTAGGCGGCGCATTGCCCGCCACCAACATCAAGCTGCAATTGACATTAGCGGATACAGGGAAAATTTTGGAACGCTCAGGATTTCCTGGCACGCTCAAAGATGGCAGCGGCAAGTTGACAGCGCATCTCGCGTGGACAGGTGCGCCGCAGGCGTTCAACTTAGCCAGTTTGCAAGGCGCGTTGCGCTTGGATACGGGTAAAGGGCAGTTCATCAAAGCTGATTACAACGTGGCAAAATTATTGAGTGTGTTAAGTTTGCAAGCCTTACCCAAGCATATCGGCTTGGACTTTACCGATGTGTTTAGCGAGGGATTCCAGTTCGATAAAATCAGCGGCGATGCCAGTATTGATAAGGGCAATCTGACCACTAATAATTTTGTGATTGATGGTTCGGCGGCAAAAGTTTTCATGCGTGGCGTGGTAGATTTGAATCAAGAAACGCAAAATTTACGCGTCGAAATTTTGCCTAGCGTGGGCAGTGGGGTGTCGATTTTGACTGCCTTTGCCGCAGGCCCTGTGGTCGGCGTGTCAGCGTTTGTGATTGATAAATTATTAGGCAATGTGCTCGATAAGCTGGTGTCGTTTGAATACAATATGACAGGCACTTGGGCAGCTCCTAGTTTTGTTAAAGTCGGTGAAAAAGTGGTTCCTGTGTTGCCGAGTGCCGTCCCGCCTGTGCTGCAAAAAGTTGCGCCTCCTGCCGTTGCGAAACCTTAATTTTTTCTAAAAAACCAAAAGGCTCATTATGTCGAATATCAATAACACCCAACAACGTATTGCTGCGCAAGTTAACGCTTACAAAGTGGCAGCGATACAAATGGCGTCAGGACCGAATGTGGCTGGTAATTTAGGCGAAGCAGGGCGGCTGATCGCGCAGGCGGTGGCGAAGGGCGCGCGCTTAGTGGTATTGCCCGAATTTTTTGCCATCATGGGCATGAATGAGTTAGATAAGCTCAAAGTGCAAGAGCCTTTAGGCACGGGCGTGATACAAAAGTTTTTGAGTGACACAGCCCGTCAGCACAAAATTTGGTTGGTCGGCGGCTCGATTCCTTTGAGTGCGAGTACGCCTGATAAAGTGATGAATAGTTGTTTGGTGTATGACGAACACGGCGAGCGCGTGGCGCGCTACGACAAAGTTCATTTGTTTAATTTAGAGCTGGGCAACGAGCACTATCACGAAGCTAAAACTATCGAAGCGGGCAATCAGGTGGTGGTGGTGGATAGCCCATTCGGGCGGATTGGCATTGGTATTTGCTACGATTTACGCTTCCCCGAATTATTTCGCGCGATGAAAAATCTGGACATTATTGTGCTGCCTTCCGCCTTCACCGAAACCACTGGCAAGATGCATTGGGAAGTGTTGGTGCGCGCGCGCGCGGTAGAAAATCTTGCTTATGTGATTGCCGCTGCGCAAGGCGGTTACCACGTCAATGGTCGTGAAACACATGGCAACAGTATGGTTGTCGATCCGTGGGGGCGCGTGCTAGACCGTTTGCCACGCGGCTCTGGTGTCGTCGTTGCCGAAATCAATCCTGCTTATCAAGCCAGTCTGCGTGCGAGTTTGCCCGCGCTATCGCATCGAACTTTATATAACTGTTAAGAGAATCCTTTGACTACTTCCACTTTGTTTTCTACCGCTACGCAAACCTTGCTCACGCCTTACGCTTTGGATGCGAGTCGCATCGAGCAGGTGTTTGGCAAAATGATGGCGCATCGCCTTGACTATGCGGATTTGTATTTTCAATACAGTCGTGCGGAAAGTTGGTCGCTAGAAGAAGGCATCGTGAAATCAGGCAGTTTTAGCATCGACCAAGGCGTAGGCGTGCGCGCGGTGAGCGGTGAAAAAACCGCTTTTGCGTATTCCGATGACATTAGTTTGAACGCGCTGGAAAGTGCTGCCACGGCGACACGCGCAATTGCGCGGCAAGGCGGCACACAAACCGTGGCGCAATTAAAACAAGGCACGCGCCGCGATATTTATTTGCCGCACGACCCGATTGCCAGCTTAAAAGATGCTGACAAAGTCGCGCTGTTAGAACGCTTGGAAGGCTACGCGCGCGGTATGGACAACCGCGTGGTGCAAGTGATGGCGAGCCTAGCGGGCGAATACGAAGTAGTGTTGGTGGCGCGTAATGACGGCTTGATGAATGCCGATATTCGCCCGCTGGTGCGCCTGTCGCTGCAAGTTATCGTTGAGAGCAATGGCCGTCGTGAACAAGGTTCGGCAGGCGGCGGAGGGCGTTTTGGCTACGATTATTTTGATGACGCGCTATTGAAAAAATATGCCGCAGAAGCGGTGCATCAAGCCGTGGTGAATTTGGATGCGCAGCCCGCGCCCGCTGGCAATATGACCGTGGTGTTGGGCAATGGCTGGCCGGGTATTTTGTTGCATGAAGCGATTGGTCACGGCTTGGAAGGCGACTTCAATCGCAAAGGCAGCTCGGCATTTTCGGGGCGCATTGGTGAACGCGTCGCGGCGAAGGGTGTGACCGTGGTGGATGACGGCACGATTATCAATCGGCGCGGCTCGCTGCAAATGGACGATGAAGGCAACGCCACGCAATGCACCACACTGATTGAAGACGGCATCCTCAAAGGTTATTTGCAAGATAGCTTGAACGCGCGACTGATGGGCGTGGCGTTGACGGGCAATGCGCGGCGCGAATCGTATGCGCACATCCCGATGCCGCGCATGACCAACACCATGATGATGAATGGCGACAAAACCCAAGCGGAAATTATCGCGTCGGTGAAACATGGTTTATTTGCGGCGAATTTTGGCGGCGGACAAGTCGATATTACCAGCGGCAAATTTGTGTTTTCCACCACCGAGGCGTACATGATTGAAGATGGCAAAATCACTCATCCAGTCAAAGGAGCGACGCTCATCGGCAACGGTCCCGATGCGCTCACCCGTGTGGCGATGATAGGCAACGACATGGCACTCGACAGCGGCGTGGGCACTTGCGGCAAAGAAGGGCAAAGCGTGCCAGTTGGAGTGGGGCAACCGACCGTGCGGATTGATGGGCTAACGGTGGGTGGCACAGCTTAATGTTGTGTTGTCAGCTTACGCATCACGCCCGCCTGACAATCAGCACATGACTTAAATCTTGCTACAGACGCTTCGCTAACGCGCCATTTTGATTCCGCTAAATCGCGGAAATCTCATCCCTTGCGTTATAATCCGCGATTTTCCGCAATCCCCAATTAACACGATGAGTAACGAGACTTTGCAAGCCGTAAAAGGCATGAACGACATCCTGCCCGACGAGGCGGGGCTGTGGCTGTGGTTTGAGGCGGTGGTGCGCGACTGGCTGGACAGCTACGGTTATCGCAACATTCGTATGCCGCTGGTCGAGCCCACCGCGTTGTTCAAACGCGCGATTGGTGAAGTCACCGACATCGTCGAAAAAGAGATGTATAGCTTTGAGGACAGCCTGAATGGCGACCAGCTCACCTTGCGTCCTGAAGGCACGGCTTCGTGCGTACGCGCGGTGTTGCAGCACAACTTACTGTATAACGCGCCGCAGCGTTTGTACTACACAGGGCAGATGTTTCGTCACGAGCGGCCGCAAAAAGGTCGCTATCGGCAGTTCCATCAAGTCGGCGTAGAGGCACTCGGTTTTGCTGGGCCCGACATCGACGCAGAGCAGATTTTGATGTGCGCGCGGCTGTGGAAATTGCTC
>JARCRQ010000039.1 GCA_029850585.1 Sideroxydans sp. | reverse complement strand
AAGTTGAGTGGCAGGGCAAGCTCGGCATTTATTTTTTGCGCCGCGTGATTTTCTTTTCTACGGGCAACAAGCTGGTGAGCTGTTGGTAACGCTCGAACAAAAATTCCACACGTTGCGCGTCGTTGGCGAAAGGGGCTTTGCGATAGCTGGCATCGACGGCGCGGTCGAGTTGTTGATGGGCTTTGACCAGCGCGGGCGGCATGGTGAGCGGGTCGTATAAATCCGCGAGTGAGCTGCCCTCACCCCCCGCCCCTCTCCCAGAGGGCGAGGGGAGCATAAATTGTGCGCGCGCATCGAGCACAGCTTGTGCGGCGGTTTCGATAGCATTGCGCTGTTTTTCGCTTGCGTCGCTAGGCCAAGGAAAGGTGTTGTAAGTTAATTTTGCTGAATAACGATAATCACTTTTTAGTCGTCCAGAGGTGATTTTCATCCATGCCATGTGCATCAAGCTCGACACGATACCAAACTCATATTGCTCGGCATCAGGGATGATTTGTAGGTCGTTGGCGGCAATCACCTCGGCGGATAAAAATCCAATCGGAATGTAACGACGGTTTTCTGATGAAGTGCGCGGCAAGGCTAGATAGCTGCCTTGTTTAGGCTGGCGGTTTTCAGTGAAACACGATGCGATAGCGGCTTTTTCTTGAGTGGCAATTTTGCTACTGGCTAAGCGAGTGGTGCGTACTGCCTCTACTCGGCGCATGACGAGTGGCATTTGCCGCAACACATTTGGTGCGCAGTCCAGCAGCCACAAACAATAACGATACTGATTATGAATAAACCCCTCCGCACCTAAGTAGGGACGCAGCCAATTTGTCGCCATTGGTTCTGCTACGAGTAATGCGTCTTTTTCGTGAGGTTCAAGAATGAGGTGTCCGCCATCCGCAGGGATGCTGCCATTCACCAAGGAACGAGGTGCAGAGAGTGGTTGCATCCTGCCTTCCGCAATGACATTCGGCGCATCTAACAAATAGGGATTGATATTGCTGACCGTAATTTCATGCGCATCTGAGTCGAGCTTTTCATAATCCCAGAGCCGTTTTTCGCTCACATCAAAAGGTGCGAAACCGATGATGACGCAATGCACCGCTGCCTTGCCGCGTGCGTCGTTGCCCCACTTAAACGTGCGATGTGCGAAGTGAATTTTGCACTGATATTTATGCAGCAATTCGCCCCACAAAATGCCCACTTGCTCGCCTTGAGTGATGGAGTTGGTGGAGACAAACGCGCAAGCGGCTTTGCTTTTGCTCCCTCCCCCCGCTTGCGGGGAGAGGGCTGGGGTGAGGGGTAGCGCATTAGCGAGTTGCATCAAAACAGCTTCGGTATTGCGCAGTACATCGTTATTCCAAAAACGCAGCACTTGTATGCCATCTGCTTGCAAAATTTCAGAACGCTGACAATCGTATTCTTCGTTCTCTGCGTGTTGGCTGCCATCTAATTCAATTGCGAGTTTTGCGTCAGGACAATAAAAATCCAATATGTAATTACCGACCGGGTGCTGGCGACGGAATTTGTAACCAAGAAAGTTACGATTGCGTAGTAGATACCAAATTTTTTGCTCGGCATCAGTCGCTGAAGCGCGCAGTTCGCGCGCATAACCTTTGAGCTTTTCTTCTAATTCAGCATCACGGTGATGAAGATGCCCCTCACCCCAACCCTCTCCCCGCAAGCGGGGGGAGGGAGTAGAAGCCGTTGTTATTTCTTGATGTGGTGATGTTTCTGTCATGTACTGCGCGGCTTTGAGATACCACGCCGCGACATAGTCCAATACGCCCGCGCCTTTTACGCCGTGGAAAATGCTCTCCATGTCTTTGCGTTGCGCATCGCCCAACATTTTTGAACCAATAAATGGCGGGTTGCCGAGCAGGTAATCGGCATCGGGTGCGACTGCGCGCCAATCGAGTTGCAGTGCGTTGCCACAGGCGATGCTGGCAGATTTTTTCAGCGGCAAACGGGCGAAATAATTGCCGAATTCTTCTGAAATTAGTTGGTTCATTTGATGGTCGGTGAGCCACATCGCGACTTGCGCAATCTGCGCGGGAAATTCTTCAATTTCGATACCATAAAACTGATCGACATCCAGCAACACAATCGCGGTGGCATCGAGTAAGCGATTTTTTTGTTTCTTTTGCAGTTCACGCAAAATGTCCAATTCCAACAAACGCAGTTCGCGATAGGCAATGATTAAAAAGTTGCCGCAGCCGCACGCGGGGTCGAAAAATTTTAGCTTGCGCAGTTTTTGGTGGAACTCGGCGAGCTTGTTGCTGTTGTTTTTGTAACGCTCAAATTCGGCGCGCAATTCATCCAAGAATAATGGCTTGATGAGCTTGAGTATATTGGCTTCGGAGGTGTAATGCGCGCCGAGATTACGGCGCAGTTTGTCGTCCATCACCGATTGAAATAAGGAGCCAAAAATGGCGGGTGAAACGCGACTCCAATTCAGCGCGCAACAATCTAGCAACTGGTTGCGCATCTTGGCATCGAAGCTGGCGGTGGGCAGATGTTCGGCAAATAATTTGCCGTTCACATAAGCAAAATCCGCGAGCTGTTCATCGAGATTTTTGAGGCGTTTATTTGGCGCGGTGTTGAGCACTTCAAATAGTTGCGCCAAGTGCGGCGCGAGGTCGCTGCCATCTTCAGCGGTTTTGTCGCGGATGTATTCCTGAAATTGTTGCAGCTCAAAAATCCCCGTGTCTTCGGCAAATAAACAAAACAACAAGCGCACCAAATAATGCTCCAGCGCGTGACCGTCATAACCAATCTCTTTGAGCGCGTCATGCAGCTTGCCCATGAGCTCGGCAGCCTTGATATTGACGGGGTCTTCGGCTTGGATAGGGCGGGTTTGATAGCCCGCGATAAAGCCGAAGGCTTTGATGTTTTTGTGTAGGTCGCGACACTCGAATTCGTGTTGTGTGCCGTCTTCTAAATCATATAAACGGAAGCGTGCGAAGTCGGACACCAGCACGTATTTCGGCAAGTCGCGCTCTTTGATACCAGGAAAATAATCGAGTGCTTGAACGTAGGCTTTGTCTAAATCTTTGCCGCGCGATTTGTGTTCAACCAGCATCACGCCTTTCCAAAACAAGTCGATAAAGCCTTGCTTGTCGCCTAGCTTTTTAACGGGTTCTTCAAAGCTGGCAACGCGTTTGCGGTCGATGCCAAACACATTCAAAAATTCTGTCCAGAACGCTTTCGCCTCTGCGTCTTCGGAGCTTTCATGCTCCCAACGCTTGGAAAATTCCAAAGCGCGACTGCGGATTTCGTTCCAGCTTAATGGCATAAAAACTTTCTTTGAGCGCGCTTAACAGGGCGGCTGTAGGTGCAAATTTATTGGTATCTACAGCCTCGTTTGAAATAGGCTTCTAAAATTAACCGCGCGTATTGGATTGCGTGCCGAATTGGCTGAGTTCTACGAACGGGGCAGGTTGCCAGCCAGCTTGGCGGTGTTCGGCGATGACGTTGGTGAAGATGCCGCCGCGTACATAAAATT
>JARCRQ010000038.1 GCA_029850585.1 Sideroxydans sp. | reverse complement strand
CTGATCGACAGTCAACGCGATAGTGACTTACTGGGTAAGGCATTGGCAGATGAAAATTTAGCCGAAGTTTTCATCGCGATGTTCCGCCGCGAGTGGCAGTTGGCGCGGGGCGATGCACCGCTCAACACTCTCGCCATCGTCGATGAATCACCTAGTACGCAATATCTTTACCCAGAATTTTTGTTGGCAAAAAGTTTGTTTGAGCGCGCAGGTCTGGGGGTTTTTATTGTTGACCCCGTCGAGTTGCAAGCGCGTGACGATGGCTTGTATGTGGACGATTGCAAGATAGATTTAATCTACAACCGCCTCACCGATTTTTCTTTGCAGCAGTTTCCGCACTTGCTCGCCGCGTATGAAAATAATCACACGCTGTTTACGCCCAACCCTGCGCATTACCAACGCTATGCGGATAAACGCAAGCTGGTGGAACTCAGTGACGCAGATTTTTTGCACCGCACTGGTATCGCGCAAAGCCACATAGACGCGCTGTTGCGTGGCGTGCCGCAAACCAAATTAGTCAGCGCGGCAAATGCCGATCAATGGTGGACAGAACGTAAGCAATGGTTTTTCAAACCCGTGAATGGCTACGCTAGCCGTGGCGCGTATCGCGGCGACAAACTAACCCGCCGTGTGTTCGAGGACATTATGCAATCCGACTACGTTGCGCAGCGGCTGGCGATGCCAGGTGAAATTGCTGTGCCGCAAAACGATATGGAAATCACGTTGAAATTTGATGTGCGCTGCTATGTTTATGACGGGCATATTCAGCTCGTCGCGGCGCGTTTGTATCAAGGTCAAACCACCAACTTTCGTACCACGGGTGGCGGCTTCGCATTGCTGCGGGTGGCGGCTTAACAGGAAAAACAGCATGTTAATTTATTCATTTATTGCGATTGGTTTAGGCGCGGCGTGCGGCGCGTGGCTGCGTTGGGGATTAGGCTTGTGGCTCAATGCCAGCGTGCCGAGCTTGCCACTTGGTACGCTCACCGCCAACTTATTGGGCGGCTATTTAGTCGGCTTATCCATCGCATTTTTTATGCAGCATCCCAGCGTGTCTGCTGAGTGGCGGCTACTGATTATCACGGGATTTTTAGGTGGCTTAACCACCTTTTCTACGTTTTCTGCAGAGACCGTGACGCTGCTGATACGCGGTCAATACGCGTGGGGCGTGGGCATTATCGCGGCGCATTTAGGCGGCTCGTTGTTGATGACAGTTTGCGGTATCCAAACTTTCAAATGGCTACAAAACTAAGGAGCACAAAATGAACTTGTTATGTTTTTATGTGAGCGAAAAACAGCGTCATGCTGGGCAACCCGTGTATGAATTTTTGTTGGAACAAGCCAGTGCGCAAGGTGTGCGCGGCGGCTCGGCATTCCGCGCCATTGCAGGCTTTGGCGCACACGGCAAGCTGCATGAAGATACTTTTTTTGAGTTGGCAGGGGAGTTGGCAATCAAGGTCGAATTTATTGTGGATGACCTTGATGCTGAAAAATTATTGCAGTTGTTGCAGGCTGAACAACTCAAAATTTTTTGCATACGGCAGCGTGTTGAACTGGTCGCAAACTAATCATGATTTTTAACCGAAAGGAATCAAAATGAAAAAGTTTTTGTTGATGATGTCGCTAATCTGTTTGAGCAGCACAGCACAAGCGGCACTGGTTGGAAAAGAAGTCAGCTATGTCGCGAATGGCACGACCATGAAGGGCTATATCGCCTATGACGATGCGTTCAAAGGCAAGCGTCCAGCCGTATTGGTGGTGCATGAATGGTGGGGGCACAACGCTTATGTGCGCCATCGTGCCGACATGCTGGCGGCGCAAGGCTATACCGCGCTGGCAGTCGATATGTATGGCAATGGCAAGCTCGCCGCGCACCCCGATGACGCGGGTAAATTCGCCACTGAAGTGAGCAAAAATATGCCGATGGCGAAGGCACGTTTTGAAGCGGGCATGACGCTGTTGCGTAAGCAAAAAACCGTGGATGCGCAGCAGCTGGCGGCGATTGGTTATTGCTTCGGCGGTGGCGTGGTGCTGAACATGGCGCGTGCGGGTGAGCCATTAAAAGCCGTGGTGAGTTTTCATGGCTCGTTAAGTACTGACACCCCCGCAGCAGCGGGACAAATCAAAGCGCGCATCGTGTCGTTTACGGGTGAAGATGATGTGATGATTACGGCGGATAAAGTTGCCGCTTTCAAACAGGAAATGAGCGATGCCCAAGCTGATTTTCGTGTTGTCACTTACCCCGGTGTGAAGCACAGTTTTACCAATCCCGATGCGGATGAGCTGGGTAAGAAATTCAACTTGCCGCTCGCCTACAACGCCGATGCTGATAAGGATTCATGGCAACAAGCCAGCGTATTTTTGAAGGATGTATTTAGTAAAAAGTAAGTGCTTATCGTAACCAATAAAAAACGCCCGTGAGGGCGTTTTTTATTGGCTACGATTACTAGCGTTACTCGGCGAAAAAGTCTTTCACCTTATTCATCCAAGATTTCGCGCGGGGATTATGCCGTTCGCTATCTTTTTCGTTGATGCTTTCAAACTCGCGCAGCAGTTCTTTTTGCTTCTCCGTCAGGCTCACTGGCGTTTCGACTATCACATGGCAATGCAGGTCGCCGTGCGTGGCACTGCGCACGCCTTTGATGCCTTTGCCGCGCAGGCGGAACTGCTTGCCGCTTTGCGTTTCGGCGGGAATTTTGATGCTGGCTTTGCCATCCAAAGTCGGAATCTCAATCTCGCCACCTAACGCTGCGATGCTAAAACTAATCGGCATTTCGCAATGCAAATCATCGCCATCGCGTTGGAATACCGCATGAGGTTTGATATGCACTTCGATAAACAAATCGCCGCGCGGCGCACCTCGACTGCCCAACTCGCCCAGACCAGAATGACGAATGCGCATCCCTTCGGCAATCCCCGCAGGGATTTTAATTTCCTGCTCTTGTGCCGTTTTGACACGCCCCACGCCTTGGCAAATTTTGCACGGCGAAGCAATCATCTTGCCCGTGCCATGACAACGCGGACAAGCTTGTTGCACTGAGAAAAACCCTTGCTGCATCCGCACTTGTCCGTGTCCGCCGCAGGTGGTGCAGGTGCTCGCGGATGTTCCCGCTTTTGCCCCCGAACCGTGACACGGTTCGCACTCTTCCATAATCGGAATGCGAATTTTTTTAGTCGCGCCGCGAGCGGCTTCTTCTAGCGTGATTTGCATGGTGTAGCTCAAATCCGCGCCGCGTTGCGCACTGCTGCGCCCGCCGTTGCCGCCGCGCCCGCCGCCGAAAATATCGCCAAAAATATCCGAGAAATCGAAGCCTTGTCCGCCACCTTGTCCAAACGGATTGCCGCCGCCCATGCCGCCCGCTTCAAACGCCGCGTGACCATGTTGATCGTAAGCGGCACGTTTTTGCGCATCGCTCAAAGTCTCGTAGGCTTCCTTGGCTTCTTTGAAATGCGCCTCGGCACTGGGGTTGTCGGGATTGCGGTCAGGATGAAACTTCATCGCCATCTTGCGATAGGCTTTTTTCAGCTCATCCTCGGACGCATCGCGATTCACGCCTAGGGTTTCGTAATAATCTTTTTTGCTCATAGCTATTAGTAGGTAGTCGCTAGTTTTTAATTGAAAAGCGCATTCGTTATTCGGGAGATTGAAAGTAAAAAAACGCTAGTCATCAGTCGAGCGATGTTCTGCTCCAACTAGCGACTAGCGTTTAGAAACGAATGATTACTTCGTATCCTTTACTTCAGTGAAGTCCGCATCCACTACATTGTCGTCATGCTTAGGCGCATCTGTGTGAGGAGCTGCACCTGCGTCCGCACCTTGTGCTTTGGCTTGTTCGGCGGCGTACATTTTTTCGCCTAACTTTTGTGCCGCAGTTGCCAGTGCTTCAGCCTTCGCTTCGATCGCCGCTTTGTCATCGGTGTTCACGACTTCTTCAGCTTCTTTCAACGCTGCTTCAACCGCTGTTTTTTCATCCGCTGTCAAGTGGTCGCCGTACTCTTTCAACGATTTGTGAGTTGAGTGAATCAAGCTGTCCAGTTGGTTGCGCGCAGTCACTAATTCAATCGCTTTACGGTCGTCTTCGGCATTCGCTTCAGCATCTGCCACCATGCGTTGAATTTCTTCCTCGCTCAAACCAGAACTCGCTTGAATCTTGATTTTATTTTCTTTGCCAGTAGCTTTGTCCTTCGCGCTGACGTGCAAAATGCCGTTCGCGTCGATGTCGAAAGTCACTTCAATTTGTGGCGTACCACGCGCTGCTGGCGGAATGTCCGACAAGTTGAATTGACCCAAGCTCTTATTGCCTGAAGCGATTTCGCGCTCACCTTGCAACACGTGAATGGTCACAGCATTTTGGTTGTCTTCGGCAGTCGAAAACACTTGCGATGCCTTGGTAGGAATCGTGGTGTTTTTCTTGATGAGTTTAGTCATCACGCTGCCCATGGTTTCGATACCCAAAGACAAAGGCGTTACGTCCAACAGCAACACGTCTTTCACTTCACCTTGCAACACGCCGCCTTGAATCGCCGCGCCCACTGCAACCGCTTCATCAGGATTCACATCGCGACGTGCTTCTTTGCCGAAAAATTCTCTAACTTTTTCTTGCACCATAGGCATACGCGTTTGACCACCAACCAAAATTACGTCGGCGATGTCGGATGTTGAAACGCCCGCATCTTTCATAGCGATACGGCAAGGTTCGATGGTGCGAGCAACCAAGTCTTCCACCAAACTTTCCAATTTGGCGCGGGTGATTTTCACTGCCAAATGTTTCGGACCAGTCGCATCAGCCGTCACGTAAGGCAGGTTCACTTCGGTTTGTTGTGCGCTAGACAATTCAATTTTCGCTTTTTCTGCCGCGTCTTTCAGACGTTGCAATGCCAGCACATCTTTACGCAAGTCAATGCCGCTTTCTTTTTGGAATTCTTCCACCAAGAAATCAATCACGCGCATATCGAAATCTTCACCGCCCAAGAAGGTGTCGCCGTTGGTGGATAACACTTCAAATTGATGTTCGCCATCGAGTTCAGCGATGTCGATAATCGAAATATCGAACGTGCCGCCGCCTAAGTCATACACCGCAATTTTGCGATCGCCTTCTTGCTTGTCCATACCAAACGCCAATGCAGCAGCAGTCGGTTCGTTGATGATGCGTTTCACATCCAGCCCTGCGATACGCCCCGCGTCTTTAGTGGCTTGACGTTGCGCATCATTGAAATAGGCAGGCACCGTGATGACCGCTTCGGTGACGGGTTCGCCCAAATAATCTTCGGCAGTTTTTTTCATTTTCATCAGCACTTGTGCTGAGATTTCTGGTGCAGAAAATTCTTTGTCGCGCACTTTAATCCATGCGTCGCCGTTCTTGGCTTTAACGATTTTGAACGGCACCATCGCGATGTCTTTTTGTACCATTTTCTCGTCGAAAGCACGACCAATCAGACGCTTCACGCCGTACAAAGTATTGGTTGGATTGGTCACCGCTTGACGTTTAGCGGGCGCGCCGACCAACACTTCGCCGTCTTCCATATAAGCAATAATCGAAGGTGTCGTGCGCGTACCTTCCGCGTTTTCAATTACCTTAGTCTTGCCGTTTTCCATGATGGCGACGCAAGAGTTAGTTGTGCCCAAGTCGATACCGATAATTTTTCCCATGATGTTTCCTTTTCAAAAAGTTTGTTTAATTGCGATGCTGCATAAGTTGGGGATGCGTGTTGCTGATTTCAATAGTGCTGCAATTTTTTGTTTCCGCTTCCTTTCCCATTTAGGGAGAAGGAATGTTTATTTTGCTTTGGCAACCAGCACTAACGCAGGACGCAGCACACGTTCATTCAGCGCGTAGCCTTTTTGCATCACGCTGACCACAGTGTTAGCGGGCTGATCGCTCTCTACCATGCTGATAGCTTGATGTTTGTGCGGGTCGAGTTTTTCGCCGACTGGATTGATTTCGGTGATGTTGAATTTTTCAAACACGCTGGAGAGTTGCTTTTGCGTCAGCTCCATGCCGCTCTTAAAACTTTCCACCGTGGTGTTTTCCACCGCCAGTGCCGCTTGCAAACTATCCATCACTGCCAGCATCTCGTTGGAAAATTTTTCCACGGCAAATTTTTGTGCTTTGCTGATGTCATCGGCGGCGCGGCGGCGGATATTTTCACCTTCGGCTTTGGCGTACATCCATGCGTCGTAATGTTCTTGACCTTTCAGTTCGGCGGCTTGCAGCTGTTCTTCCATGCTAGGCATGGCTTCAATTTGGGCATCGCTGGCTTCTGCGATAGCGGCGGTTGCGGTGTTTTCTTGCTGTTCCATTTGACTCTCCTGTTTTTGACCGATGCTTAATGGGGGTGGATTTTGGGCTTTCAAGTCCTTTGGTGAAATTATTTTTTTGAGATAATTTTTGAATGCGATAATGCGCGCCGTTTTTTTTGCCTCTCTTCCCTTTCTCGTGCCTGCTCAAAAAAACTACCACTGGCGTATCGCTGGCTTTTACTTTTTTTACTACGCTTTTGTCGGCATGTTCGCGCCGTACTGGAGCTTGTATCTCACCTACCTTCACTTCAATCCGATTGAAATCGGCATCTTGATGTCGTTACAGCCAGTGATGCGTTTAATCGCACCGAATTTATGGGGCTGGTTAGCCGACCACACGGGCAAACGCCGCCTCGTGGTGCAACTCGCCGCGAGCTTCTCTGCCTTGTGTTATCTGGGCGTATTCACCACCAGCAGTTTTTGGGGGATGTTTATTGTATTGTCGTTGATGGCATTTTTTTGGAGTGCCTCGATGCCGCTGGTCGAAGCCACCACGCTCAGTTATTTGGGCAAAAACAGCGCGCATTACGGACGCATCCGCTCGTGGGGTTCGATTGGTTTTATCGTTTCAGTCATGGGTTTGGGCTGGGCGTTTGACTACATCGCCATCACCTATTTGCTATGGGCTGGGCTGGTGTGCGAACTTGGTATCTTGATTTTTGCGCGACAAATGCCGCACACCGAAATCGTCGCCCATCACACCGACAGTCAGCCGATAAAAGCCATCGTGATGCAGCCGCGCGTGCTCGCCTTGTTCGGCGCGTGTGCCTTGATGTCCGTGGCACACGGGCCGTACTACACTTTTTATTCACTGGATTTAGTCGAACACGGTTACAGCAAAACAGCGGTCGGCGCGCTCTGGGCGTTAGGGGTGATTTGCGAAATCGCGGTGTTTTTTGTGATGCCGCTGTTGAGCAAAAAATTAAGCTACGCACATATTTTGCTAGTCAGCTTTGCGCTCGCCGCGCTGCGTTTTTTGCTCATCGCCTGGTGCGTGGACAGTGTGCCGCTGTTGCTGCTCGCGCAAGTGCTACACGCCGCCAGTTTTGGCGCGACGCACGCGGCGGCGGTGGGCTTGGTACATCAGTATTTTCAAGGCAGACACCAGTCCAAAGGGCAGGCATTATTTGGCAGTTTGACCTATGGCGCAGGCGGCATTATTGGTGGCTTTGCCAGCGGTCCAATCTGGCAACACTATGGTGCCAGCGCACTGTTTACCTGCTCGTCAGCGGCGGCGGCATTAGGGGTTTTGTTACTGTTGTATAAATTAAAACTGAGTCGTGCGGAGCTTAAAAAAGTTTCACTTTGAGTTGTAGCGACAGCGCGCCGTGCAAGCGATTTTGGTAGCTGGGTACGATGGCTAAGTTCGCGCCGACGCGTTGATATTCCACGCTTAACATTGGAATCGCGGCGACAAACCAGCCACCGTTTTGCATCCTCGGATAGCCGTCAAAGCCACCTGCGACAAGCCCCGCGCGCATGATGCCAATTTGCACGGGCTGCCAATACCAACCTAAATAATGTGAAGTGTGGCGGTCGCTGTTGTAAAACTCGCCTGCGGTAATCGAGCTCACCGTCGAGTAACGATATTCACCACCGAAACCTAAATTGCGATTATTAAAGCCCGCTTTTTGTTGAAAATGATGCGAGAAAAATCCGCCATTCAGCCACAGTTCGCTGCGCGGTTGCGCGTCGATAAACGCCAAGGTATCGGCGTGTGCAGCGGGGGCAAGTAGGGCGCAGATGAGCAGGATTTTTTGCATAGTAAGGTGGCGACTGCCGAAAATTTAAGGGTGCGATTGTGCGTTGAATTTTCACTGAGGGCAAAATTATTTGGAGCGTAACCATGAGCGAAAAAATGACCGAAAAGATGACTGATGAACACGATAAATGTCGCATCGACAAATGGCTGTGGGCAGCGCGATTTTTTAAGACGCGCGCGCTCGCGGTGACGGCGGTAGAGCAGGGCAAAGTGTTGCTCAATGGCGCGCGCGTCAAGCCTGCTAAGACAGTTGTGCCGACTGACCGTCTCGATATACGTCACGGTGAAGTGCGCTATGTAGTCGAGGTCATCGCCTTGAGCAACAAACGTGGCGGCGCGCCCGACGCGCAAAAATTATATTTAGAAACCATCGAGAGTCGCACCCTGCGCGCTGAACATACCGCCCGCCTAAAAGCCGAACCCGCGCGCTTTTTATTCAAAGGTCGCCCCACCAAACGCGACCGCCGCATTATTGAAAAACATCAGCGCGGCGGGGATGAGTAATTAAATTGCGCGCATAAAAAACGCGACCGATATTCAGGTCGCGTTTTTTATGTCTAACGGTTTCTATTGTTACGCCGAATCCGACAAGCGTTCCGCTGCTCTGACGGTGTTGGCGACCAGCATGGTGATGGTCATGGGGCCCACGCCGCCGGGGACGGGGGTGATATAGCCTGCGACTTCTTTGACGCTGTTGAAGTCCACGTCGCCGACTAATTTTCCCTCACTGTTGCGGTTGATACCCACGTCGATAACGACCGCGCCGGGCTTGACCATATCGCCGGTGACGAAGTTAGCGCGTCCGACTGCGGCGACCAAAATGTCGGCATCGCGCGTATGTTTGGCGAGGTCAACCGTCTTGGAGGTGCAGATGGTGACGGTGGCATTTTTGTGTAACAACAATAACGCCATCGGTTTGCCGACGATGTTGCTGCGACCAATGATGACGGCGTGTTTGCCTTCAATACTAATGCCTGTTTTTTCCAGCAACACCATCACGCCGTAAGGGGTGCATGACGGAAACGGTGTCTCGCCCGTGACCAATGCGCCTACGTTTTTTTGATGAAAACCGTCTACGTCTTTATCGGGATTGATTGCCTCAATCACTTGATTGGCATCCAGATGTTTAGGCAGCGGCAGTTGCACCAAAATGCCGTGAATGGCGGGATCGTTATTGAGCAGTTCCACTTCACGCAGTAGTTGTTCCGCCGTGACGTCGGCGGGCAATTCTTTGTGGATGGAATACAGACCCAGCTCGGCACAGGCTTTAACTTTATTGGCGACATAAACCTTAGAGGCAGGGTCGGAGCCGACAATAATCACTGCCATGCCGGGCGTGATGCCGCGCGCTTTGAGGGCATCGGCACGAATCTTCCACTCGGCGCGCACCTGCTGGGCAATGGCTTTGCCGTCGATGATTTGCGCGCTCATTTATTTCGCCACGAGTGATTTTTGATACGCCGCCAAGCCGTTGCTGATTTCTTGATGCGCGGCTTCGATGCCTTGCCAACCGTTGACTTTGACCCATTTGCCTGGCTCTAAGGCTTTGTACAATTCAAAGAAATGTTTGATTTGTGCCAAGGTGATTTCAGGCAAATCTTGATAAGTTTTAACGTCGCGATACAGCGGTGTGAGTTTATCGACTGGCACGGCAATCAGTTTGGCATCGTCGCCACCTTCGTCTGACATGCTCAACATGCCAATCACGCGACAGGCAATCACCGCGCCATGTACCAAGGGAAACGGGGTAATCACCAGCACGTCCACTGCATCACCATCGTCAGCAATGGTGTCAGGAATGTAGCCGTAGTTGCACGGATAACGCATCAAGGTGGCGACAAAACGATCGACCATCAGCGCGCCTGAATCTTTGTCGATTTCGTATTTAACGGGATCAGAATTTTGTGGGATTTCAATAATGACGTTGCATTCGTGAGGCAGTTTTTTACCGGGACGGACGTGCAATAAGCTCATAGCGTTCTCTTTAGGGAAGGTTGGAAAAAGGGCGCGATTATACGCAAAGCAGTTCGTGATGACATGCCCCCTTCGGTTAGAATGCCGCGCTTATCTTTGCTGCTCCTCCTTATGACTACCTCCGCCAAAATCCCTGAAGAAAAAAATCTGCTGCATCCGCGCAGCCTGCATCGCGGTCGTTATGACTTCGCCAAACTGATTGCTGCCAGCCCTGCGTTGGCGGGTTTTGTGAGCAAAAATGAATACGGCAATGATTCGATTAACTTCGCCAGTCCTGCGGCGGTGAAAGCCTTAAATCGCGCGCTGCTCAAAGATATGTACGGCATCTGCGACTGGGATGTGCCAGGAAATTATCTGTGTCCGCCGATTCCGGGGCGCGCCGATTATTTGCATTATTTGGCGGATTTATTGGGCGAGAGCAATGGCGGGAAAATCCCGCAAGGGCGCAAAGTGCGCGCGCTGGATGTGGGCGTGGGCGCGAATGCGATTTATCCGCTGATTGGTAATCGCGTCTATGGCTGGCAATTTGTCGGCACGGATATTGATGTTGCCGCGTTAGAAAACGCTGATACGCTGTTGCGCGCCAATGACATGCAAGCGGATGTTGAATTGCGTTTGCAACGCTCGCGCAACTCGATTTTTTCAGGCGTGACCAAAGCGGATGAATTTTTTGATGTGACGCTGTGTAATCCTCCGTTCCATGAGTCGCTCGCGCAAGCGCGCCAAGGTGCGCAGCGCAAGTGGCAAAACTTAGGGCTTGAGTCGGATAAGCGTAAAAATCCCGTGCTGAATTTTGGCGGACAAAGCATGGAGTTGTGTTGCGATGGCGGTGAACAAGATTTCGTCAAACGCATGATAGAAGAGAGCAAATCGGGCGGGAATAATTGCTTGTGGTTTACCACCTTAATTTCCAAATCAGCCACTTTGCCGCATGTGTATCGCGCCTTGAAGTATTCAGGCGCAGTCGATAATCGCACGATAGAAATGTCGCAAGGGCAGAAAAAAAGCCGCATTTTGGCGTGGTCATTTATGGACAAAGAGCAGCAAGGTGCATGGTGGGCAGCACGCAAATAATCGGGCATCGCTAGCAACTCAAATCTCGTCGTAATCTATTTTTACTTATCGCACCAACCTTGCAGCTTGAGCTGTGTAGTTTGGCGGTGATGCCCCTAGCGGGTAGATATTTGAGTTTCTAGAGACCCCCGAAATGCAGTACATACTGTTAAAAATCAACTTCACAATCGCGTAGTTCGCTACGCACCAACGAGAAAATCACCATGATAATTTGGAACGAAGCAGGTAAACAATGTAAGGCCGTGTGGCGTTCGGAGAGCGGTTTGCCTGCGCCCAAAAAAGTGGTGATCGCGGATGACACGCTTAAGGCAGATGTAGCGTATCGCTTGGCTTGCGAAGGCACGGCGTTGTTGTGGCGTGGCGATTTTCAGAATGCGCGCCAGTTGCTAATTGCGCTGTCGCGCCGCGTCGATCGCAAGCCATCTAAAACATCTGCGGTGGCGAGCGAAGCGTTTAATTTGCACCGCCAAGCGCAAGGTCAACGCGCTCGCGTGTTGGCGATGATTTTGATTCCACTCAATACCGATTATTCAATCCCACTCGGTCGCGCGCCCGAAGTTGCTTTGGCGTGCCACGAGGTGTACGGCAAATCGGGCGGTGCGTCGGTGGTGTCGTTGCGTGAATTATTGGGCTTAGTCGGTGCGCATGAGTGGCGCAAAAAAGGCGTGGAAATCCCTGTGTTAGAAAATCGCATTTATCCCCATTACGGCGTGTTCTCACCCGTGCGCGGCGAGTACCTTACGCTGGTGAATAACGCACCACTACCCTCTACCGAATTAGCCTTCGATATAGGCACAGGCACGGGCGTGTTGGCGGCGTTGTTGGCGCAGCGCGGTGTGCAGCGCGTGATTGCTACTGACCAAGATGTGCGCGCTTTGCGTTGCGCCAAAGATAATCTGGTGAGCTTGGGTTTTGATGCGCAAGTGGATGTGCTGCACGCGGATTTATTTCCGCAAGGTCGCGCGCCGTTAATCGTCTGTAATCCGCCGTGGATTCCCGCCCGTCCGAGTGCCGCTGTTGAGTTCGCGATTTACGACCCTGCCAGCCAAATGTTGCGCGGCTTTTTAGCGGGCTTGCCTGAACACTTAAGCGAAGGCGGCGAAGGCTGGTTGATTTTGTCGGACATCGCCGAGCATTTAGGCTTGCGCACGCGCGATGAATTGTTGCAATGGATACACGCCGCAGGCTTGCGCGTGATTGATAAAGCCGACATCAAACCGCATCACCCCAAAATTGCCGACACCAGCGACCCACTACACGCCGCGCGTAAAGCCGAGACGACCAGCTTGTGGCGGTTGGCTGCGAGCTGACGAGAGCGTGAGAATGGCGCGGCACTGCGTGCCTAAGTGGGAAGTGGGACGGCGCAATGCGCCCCCCGATTCACCACTTTCCACTCACCACTTGATATGTATCAAACGCGTTAACTAGACACTCGCTTACCATGTGCGTACTTAAAACAATGAGTCACGAGGAGAGTAAACATGTCGGTGGAATTATTTAATAACGGTTCGCATAAAGTCTTGATGTTCGACGATTTGGTCGATGATGAAGCGGGCATTGCGGTACAGGCAAATCAGTTTTTGATTGTCAATAATGGTCATGGCGCGCTGCTCGATCCAGGCGGCAACATGACCTACAACGGGCTGTTGATGGAGATGCACAATTATTTTCCGCCTAAAAAACTGGAATATATTTTGGCTTCTCATGCCGACCCCGACATCATCGCGTCAATCAATAAATGGATGATTCATTCGGATTGCAAAATTGCAATCTCAAAATTGTGGGCGCGTTTTATTCCCCATTTTTGTAGCGTCGGCAACATCGACGGACGGATTATTTCG
>JARCRQ010000037.1 GCA_029850585.1 Sideroxydans sp. | reverse complement strand
GTTTGAAGAGTTCGGTTTTAACTACATCGGCCCTATCGACGGTCACGATCTGAACGCTTTGCTCGATACGCTGGGAAATATCCGCCAGCTCGAAGGTCCTCAGTTTTTGCATGTGGTCACGCAAAAGGGTAAGGGCTACTCGCTGGCAGAAGAAGATTGTCTGCTGTATCACGGCGTGGGTAAATTCGACCGTACCAATGGCATCGTGCAAAAACAGGCGGGCAAACCCACTTATACCGAGGTGTTTGGCCGCTGGTTGTGCGATATGGCCGCCAAGGATGATCGCTTAGTCGGCATCACTCCGGCGATGTGCGAAGGCTCCGGCATGCCGGAATTCGCCAAACAGTTTCCGGCGCGCTATTTCGACGTCGGCATCGCCGAGCAGCACGCGCTGACTTTTGCCGCAGGACTGGCTTGCGACGGTTACAAACCGGTAGTGGCGATCTATTCGACTTTCCTGCAACGCGCCTACGATCAACTGATCCACGATATCGCGATACAGAAATTGCCGGTAGTCTTGGCGATAGACCGTGGCGGACTGGTGGGGGCGGATGGTGCGACCCATGCGGGCAGTTTCGATCTGTCCTTCTTGCGTTGCATACCCAATATGACGGTGATGACGCCGTCCGACGAGAATGAATGCCGTCAGATGCTGTATACCGCGATGACGCTGGATACCCCGAGTGCGGTGCGTTATCCGCGTGGCACAGGCACGGGCGTGGCAATTCAAGATGAGATGCTCGCGCTGCCTATCGGCAAAGCCCAACTGCGTCGCACGGGTAAACGCGTAGCGATTTTGGCGTTTGGTTCGATGCTCGCACCGAGCTTAAAAGCCGCTGAAGAGTTAGACGCAACGGTGGTGAATATGCGCTTCGTCAAACCGTTAGATAACGCGCTGGTGCTGCAATTAGCCCGCGACTATGAGCTGCTGGTGAGCGTGGAAGAAAACGCCATCCAAGGCGGCGCAGGCAGTGCGGTAGCGGAATGTTTAAGCGCGCACAGCGTGCATGTGCCGCTTTTGCAATTGGGTTTGCCCGATACGTTTATCGAGCAAGGCGACCCCGTCAAAATGTTGGCGGAATGTGGCTTAAACGCCGAAGGCATTGCCCGCTCCATCCGCGCTCAACTCGCGCCCAATTAACTTGAGTAAAATAGTCGGGATTGGCTATAATCCCGCCCCTGCAAAATTTTTAGGACTGCTGCCATGACTACCGCTACCACTATTCCCGACGTACAAGGCTCGGCCGACACACGCCATATCGCCATCAATCGCGTCGGCATTAAAGGCATCCGCCATCCCGTTAAAGTGAAAGATAAAAGTGTCGGCGTGCAGCACACCATCGCGACTTTTAATATGTATGTGCATCTGCCGCACAATTTCAAAGGCACGCACATGTCGCGTTTTGTCGAGATTTTGAACGAGCATGAACGCGAAATTTCGGTCGAATCGTTTGAAAGTATTTTGAGCGAAATGGTGACGCGTTTAGAGGCGCAATCGGGCTACATCGAAATGGCGTTTCCGTATTTTGTCAACAAAACCGCGCCGATTTCTGGGGTGCAAAGTTTGCTTGATTATGACGTGACGCTGATAGGCGAAATCGTTGAAGGCAAAGCCACTACCACCATGAAAGTGCTGGTGCCTGTCACGAGTTTGTGCCCTTGCTCAAAGAAAATTTCCGAACGCGGCGCACACAATCAACGCTCGCATGTCACGCTGACTTTGCGCACCAATCGCTTCGTGTGGATTGAAGATGTGGTGCGCATCGCCGAAGAGCAAGCCTCTTGCGAATTGTTCGGTTTGCTCAAACGCCCCGATGAAAAATACGTTACCGAACGCGCTTACGACAATCCAAAATTTGTCGAAGACATGGTGCGCGATGTCGCCGCCGTCTTAAACGCCGACGAACGTGTTGATGCTTATATTGTGGAATCAGAAAATTTTGAGTCGATCCACAATCACTCGGCGTATGCCTTGATAGAGCGGGATAAGGTGCTGGGGTAAGCTAGGCGGCACTGCGTGCCTCACTACTTTTTCTGTCAACGCTATCCTATGCCATGCGTTAAACTCGCCGCGTTGTGAAGCGGAAGATTATTTACTTCGTCTTGCAACCTGAAGTTTGCTGATTTCAGCAAACATTTTTTTGACTTAATGACTAGGAGTACTACATGAAAAAAATCATCGCCTTGGCTTGTTTGAGTGTTGCAGTTATGGTTTCAGCCCCAGCATTTGCGGGTGCGCAACAAGAAAAAATGAAGGGTTGTAATGTTGAAGCAAAAGGCATGAAGGGCGCGGATCGCAAAGCGTTTATGAGCAAGTGTTTGAAAAAAGATTACACACTGAAAGCGGCGGCTCCTGCTGCTGAAGCGAAACCGACGGCAAGTGCTGCTGCTCCAGCCGCTGCGCCAACTCAGCAAAACAAAATGAAATCTTGTAATGCCGATGCAAAAACCAAAGCTCTGAAAGGTGCTGACCGTAAAACTTTTATGAGTGCTTGTTTGAAAGGCTAAACCGTACGGTTTAACTTCGTAGCTGACTTAAAGAACGCGCCGCAAGGCGCGTTTTTCGTTGCTGCGCCGCCGTCGCGAGCAGGGTGTGCGAGCGTGTATAATCCGCGCTCCGCGCGCGAGCCATTTTCATCGCGCGTTTTATTTGGCGCGCTTCCTAACAATAAATCTAATGATAAAAAAATTCCTTAAACGCGTGTTTCGCAAGTCGGCAAAAACTAAGACCGTCGGCAATGCGCAAGTGATTCCCTTTGATGTGCATGGTGTGGCGCGCACGGGCTTGAGCTACGGCGCAAATAAAGTTTGCGACGGCCTGCAAGTCGCTGGTTTCGAGGCGTATGTGGTGGGTGGCGCGGTGCGCGATTTGCTGCTGGCGAAAACGCCTAAGGATTTTGATGTGGCAACGGATGCCACGCCCGAAGAAGTGCGCCGCGTGTTTCGTCGCTCGCGCATCATTGGTCGGCGGTTTCGTTTAGTGCATGTGATGTTTGGCGAAGAGGTGGTGGAGGTTTCGACCTTCCGCCGCATGATAGAAGCCGAAGACGCGCAGACCGACGCGCACGGACGCTTGTTGCGCGACAACGAATTTGGTGACCAAGAGCAGGATGCGGCGCGCCGCGACTTCACTGCCAACGGACTGTTTTATCACCCCGCGACGCAAGAAATTTTTGACTATCACGGCGGTTATGCCGATACGCAAAATGGCGTGTTGCGCATGATAGGCGACCCGCTAGTACGTTATCGCGAAGACCCCGTGCGTATGTTGCGTGCGGTGCGCTTATCGGCAAAGTTGGGTATCCAAATTGAGCCTGCCACTGCCGCACCAATACACAAAATGAAAGCCTTGTTGGACAACGTGCCAGAAGCGCGCTTGCTCGATGAGGTATTAAAAATGTTGTTGTCGGGTCATTCGGTGGCGTGCATCCAAGCCTTGCGCAAGATGAATTTACATCAAGGTTTGTTGCCGATGTTGGATGCCATTTTTGCCCATGCCAGCGGCGAAAAATTCATCATGTTGGCGCTGCGCAACACCGATGAACGCTTGAGCCAAGACAAATCTGTGTCGCCCGCATTCTTGTTTGCTGCTTTGCTCTGGCCTGAAGTTGCAAACACTTGGCAACGCCACGTTAAAGCGGGCGAACGTCCGCAGGGGGCGATGTACGAAGCGATGGACGAGGTGTTGCAGCGGCAGAAAAAACGCATGGCAATTCCGCATCGCCACGATGCGGTGATGAAAGAAATTTGGTTATTGCAACAGCGTTTTGAACAGCGCGGCGGCTTGCGTCCGCTGCGTTTGTTAGAGCATCCGCGCTTCCGTGCGGGCTATGACTTTTTGCTGTTGCGCTGCGCCTCTGGCGAAGTGGATGCCGATTTAGGCTTGTGGTGGGATGAGTTCCAAGATGCCAGCGAAGCGCAGCGCGCCGAGATGTTGCAACCTGAAAAGTCACCTGAAAAAAAACGTCGCCGCCGCAAGCCGCGCAGCAAGCCAGCAGCAGGTGCGGGTGGAGCGACGGAGTAATGCAACACCTCGCCTTCATTGCCTTGGGTAGCAACTTGGACAACCCGCAAGCCCAAGTAAAACGTGGCTTTGCGGCGTTAGCTGCGTTGCCCGATACCAGCCTGTTAGCGCAGTCTTCTTTGTATCGCAGCGCGCCTGTCGGTTACGCCGACCAGCCAGATTTTATTAACGCCGTGGCAAAAATTTCCACCAAGCTCAGTCCGCAAAAGTTGTTGCAAACCTTGCTTGCCATCGAGCAGCAATATGGTCGCGAACGTACTTTTCAGAACGCGCCGCGCACCCTCGATTTAGATGTGTTGTTGTACGACGATTTAATTTTGCACGAAGCGGGCTTGACCATTCCGCATCCGCACATGCACCAGCGCGCCTTCGTGTTAATGCCCTTGTTAGAGCTACAAGCTGATTGCGTGATTCCCGCTGTCGGGCTTGCTACACTTGCCTTGCAAGGCTGCCGTAACCAACTGTTAGAACGCCTCACTGATGCTGCCTAATCGTTATCGCTACATCGCCATCGAGGGCGCAATCGGGGTCGGCAAGACCAGTTTGGCGCGACGTTTGTCCGAGCATTTATCGGCGGCTACCTTGTTGGAAAAGCCTGCTGACAATCCTTTTCTAGAGTTGTTTTATCAAGACCCCGCGCGTCATGCTTTAGCTACGCAATTATTTTTTCTGTTTCAGCGCAGCAACGAAGTGCGCGAATTGACCCAGTTAGATTTTTTTAAGCACGCCACAGTGAGCGATTATTTGTTCGACAAAGATAGGCTGTTCGCGCGCTTAAATTTATCCGAAGCCGAATTTTCTTTGTACCAACAAATCTACCAAACCCTAGCATTACAAGCTCCCGCGCCTGACCTAGTAATTTATTTGCAAGCTCCTGTGGAGGCTTTGTTGGCACGCGTGCACAAGCGCGCGCACGCCTATGAACAAAAAATTAGCGACGAATACTTGGTGCGCTTGGCGAATAGTTATAGCGAGTTTTTTCATCATTACGATGCCGCGCCCGTGTTGGTGGTTAACACCGAACATCTCAATTTCGTTGAGAGCGATGCTGACTTCGCGCTGTTGTTGCAACGCATCGCCGACATGCGCGGTGCGCGCGAATTTTTTAGCTTAGGAGAATGACATGCGCAGCTCTTTGACCACCTTAAACACGCTGCGCGCACAAGGCGCAAAGCTCGCCATGTTGACCTGCTACGACGCAACCTTTGCCACGCTGTTAGAAGCACAGGGGGTTGATGTGTTATTAGTCGGCGACTCGCTAGGCATGGTGCTGCAAGGCTTTGACAGCACGCTGCCTGTCAGCTTAGACGACATGGTGTATCACACGGCATGTGTGGCGCGCGGCGCAAAACACGCCTTCATCATCGCCGACATGCCGTTCGGCACGTTTCAAATCAGCCCTGAAAAAACTTTCGCACATGCCGCGCGCTTGATGGCAGCGGGCGCGCAAATGGTCAAATTAGAAGGCGGCGCGGCGATGCTGGCAACCGTAAAATTTTTAACCGAGCGCGGCATTCCCGTCTGCGCACACATCGGCTTAACCCCGCAATCGGTTCATCAATTAGGCGGCTACCGTGTGCAAGGCAAAGACACGCAAGCCGCACAAACACTGTTAGCGGATGCCATCGCTTTACAAAATTCAGGAGCGGGCATGATGGTGTTAGAAGCCGTTCCCGCCGCGCTCGCCGCCGACATCACGGCGCAATTAGACATCGCCACCATCGGTATTGGCGCGGGTGTGAATTGCGCCGGGCAAGTGCTGGTGCTGCATGACATGCTAGGCATTTATCCTGGCAAAAAAGCCCGCTTCGTTAAAGACTTTATGCAAGGCTCAAGCTCGATTGCGGAGGCGATAGCGCGCTATGTTGCCGAGGTTAAAAGCGGTGCGTTCCCCACGCTAGAAAACAGTTTCTAAGTGCGTATCACATTGTCCTTAAATAGTAATACCCTTAATTTTTCGCCTCAGTTTTTCGCACTAGCTCTGCTAAAATGCCGCCACTTTTTTATCGCCTTATTTTTGGAGTATCGCTATGACTTACGTCGTTTCAGAATCTTGCATCAAATGTAAATACACCGATTGCGTGGATGTTTGCCCCGTAGATTGTTTCCGTATGGGACCGAATTTTTTGGTTATAGATCCCGATGAATGTATCGATTGCACTTTGTGCGTTGCCGAATGTCCCGCTGAAGCGATTTTTGCCGAGGATGATTTGCCTGCTGAACAACATCATTTCTTGGCGTTGAATGCTGAATTGGCAAAGCTGTGGAAACCCATCATCGCGAAAATCGATGCCGCTCCCGATGCGGACGAATGGAAGGGCGTGAAAGAAAAGCTGCATCTGCTCGAACGCTAACTCTCCCCCTGTGTTTTATCACGCCGTTGCACAAAAAATTCTGGCGGCACACACGCCGCCAGACTTGCGCGGTATCACGATTGTTCTCCCCAATTATCACGTCGCCCAGCCACTCGCACTAGCCTTAATGGCGAGTGCGAACGTGCCTGCTTTGTTGTTGCCAAACATGCTCACTTTGAGCGACTGGGCGGCGATGATTACGCTTGAAACCCCCGTCGAGACTGATACGCAGCGCGTCACGGTGTTGTATCAAACCTTGCGTGATAACGCTTGGTTTGGTAATGCCGATCTGTGGAGTTTGGCGCGCGAGTTGCTGTCTTTGATGGATGAACTCACGCGTCATCATGTCGCCCTGCCAAAATCTCAAGCCGAATTTACTGAACAATTAGTCGCTGCTTACGCTGCGCGCAATGGTTTTTCTTTGCAGTTTGAAGCGCGCGTGGTGCATGAACTTTGGTACGCGCTCACGGCAAATTCGTTTGATGCGGTGCGTGCGCAACAACAGCGTTTAGCGCAGTTGGCGAATGACATTGCGCAGCCGCTGTATGTATTGTTGACCTCAAATTTAAGCGCGCCCGAAACGCAGTTTTTGCAACGCTGCGGCGAGCGTGTGGACGTGACGATTTTTGATGTGCGTGAGCAGATTAAAGCGGTGGAAAACTGCGCGCTGATTGCCTGCGCTTTGCAGCGCGATAACTCGCAAACCGATTTGCGCAGCGATGCGGCGCGGCTGAAAAATAATGCTGCTGCACAATTAACGGAGCGCGTGAAACTCTTTGCCGCACATGGCTTAGAGCAGGAAGCGCGCGCGGCGGAAGTGCAAATACGTCGCTGGTTATTGAGTGGCAAAAAATCCATCGCAGTAGTGGTGCAAGATCGTTTAGTGGCGCGGCGGG
>JARCRQ010000036.1 GCA_029850585.1 Sideroxydans sp. | reverse complement strand
CCGTGGTATTTACCGCCACTAAACGCGATGCCGATACGATTGCAGACCAACTTTCTGCGCAAGGTCACTCAGTGGCAGCGTTGCATGGCGATATGAATCAACGCGAACGTACTCGCACTTTGACCAACTTGCGCAGCGGTAGCGTGCGTATTTTGGTAGCGACCGACGTAGCTGCGCGCGGTATTGACGTACGCGGTATTACTCACGTGATTAACTTCGACTTGCCTAAGTTTGCTGAAGATTATGTGCATCGTATTGGTCGTACCGGTCGCGGTGGTTCAAGCGGTATTGCGATTTCATTCGCGTCTAACCGTGATGCATCGTTGCTGAAAAGCATTGAGCGTTACACCGAACAAACTATCAAAATGCATACGATTGAAGGTTTAGAGCCTAAATTCAAAATGCGTACTGGCGGCGCACCTTCTTCAGATCGTAACGGCCCACGTCGTAGCTCTGGAGGTGGTTTCGGCGGCGGTAACGGTGGAAATCGTGGCGGCAACGGCGGTGGTTTTGGTGGTGGCGATCGCGGTGGAAATGGTGGCGGCTTCGGCGGTAACCGTGGCGGCAATGCTGGTGGTTTTGGCGGCGGCAATCGTAGTGCAGGCGGCTTCGGCGGCAATCGCGATGCAGCGCCTCGTGCTAACGCAGGCGGTTTCGGCGGCGGCAACAATGCGGGTTTCCATCATTCAGCTCCAGATAGCCGTCATAGCGCAGCGCCACGTCGTGAAGGTTTCGGCGGCCAAGGTGCAGGTCAAGGCTTTGGTGGTCAAACACAAAATCGTAATGAGGGTCGCAGCTTTGGTAACAATGAAAATCGCGGTGGTTTCGGTGCGCAAAACCGTGGCGGCAATGCGGGCAACAGCGCGCCGCGCGGCGACCGTCAAGGCTTTGGTGGCGATCGCCCTAGCTTTGGTGGCAACCGTGGCAACGCAGGTTCAGGCAACAAAGGTGGCTTTGGTGGCAACCGTTAATTTGTAACGGTTACTCCTTAGCTCAATAAAAAAGCACGCTTCAGCGTGCTTTTTTTCGTCTTAATAACCCGTCCTGAAATAACACGTTGAACAAGCGAATACTGCGCCCGTCTGACAAATGGCCGTGCATAAAGTCCATCGACCCGCATGGGTTCATCGCGTCTGGCACCACCAAGGCTTGGGGCTTGTCCCAAGCCTTGGTGGTGCGGTTTGATGCGCAGGTTCAGTTCCAACTCACGGTAAATGCGATACACCCGCTAGTGATTCAAGCCGTAGCCTTTGATATTGCGCATCGCGTCGGCAAGATGGCGTTGTCAACACTTAGTGAGGCGTGAACTTTGTTAAACTCGCGCGCTTATTTTTCGACCGACCTGCCATGCCCGCAATTTTTCCCCGTCCCCACTCCGCCACTGCTGCTGAACATCTCACTACAGCGGGTTATTCCCCCGCCATCGCGCGTATTTTTGCGGCGCGCGGCATTACTGAAAGTGCGCAGCTTGAACATAGTTTGGCGAATTTATTGCCCGTGAGCGGACTGAAAAATGCGAGTGCGATGGCGGTGCATTTAGCCGATGCCATCGCTGCACATAAAAAACTTTTAGTCATTGCCGATTACGATGCGGATGGTGCAACCGCCTGTGCGGTGGCGGTGCGCGGGTTACGCTTATTTGGCGCGCAAGTGGAATTTATCGTGCCGAATCGTTTTGAATATGGCTACGGTTTAACACCAGAAATTGTGCGCCTCGCCGCCAAGGAATCACCCGACATCCTCATTACCGTGGACAACGGTATCGCCAGTGTGGACGGCGTGGCGGAGGCGAATCGGCTGGGCATACAAGTGCTGGTCACCGACCATCATTTGCCTGGTGACACCTTGCCCGACGCGGCGTGTATCGTTAATCCCAATCAGCCCGGCTGCACCTTTGCTAGCAAAAATCTGGCGGGCGTGGGCGTGATGTTTTATGTGCTGTTGGCGTTGCGTGCGGAGCTGCGCAAGCGCGGAAAAATTTCAGATGAGCAAGGCAAGCAGCTCATTGCCCTGCTTGATTTAGTGGCACTCGGCACGGTCACAGATGTGGTCAAGCTGGATCAAAACAATCGCATTTTGGTGCAGCAAGGACTGCTGCGTATGCGTGCAGGCAAAACCTGTACGGGCATCAACGCGCTGTTTCAAATCGCCAAGAAAAATCCAGCGCGCGCCATCAGTACCGACTTGGGTTTTACCATTGGCCCGCGCCTCAATGCCGCAGGACGTTTAGAAGATATGCGCTTAGGAATTGATTGTTTACTGAGTGACGATGCGGATGCGGCGATGGTCATGGCGACGCGCTTGGACGAACTCAATCGCGAACGGCGCAGCATCGAAACTGATATGCAAGAAGTCGCGCTGGCAAATTTGGAAAGCATACAAGTCACCGACAATTACAGCCTCGCGCTGTTCGATGCGAGTTGGCATCAAGGCGTCATCGGCATCCTCGCGTCGCGCCTCAAAGATAAATTTCATCGCCCAGTGATTGCCTTTGCCTTGTCCGCTGATGCTAATGAAATCAAGGGTTCTGGGCGTTCCATCAGCGCATTACATTTGCGCGACGCGTTGGATTTGGTCAGTAAACGCCATCCAAGTTTGATTAAAAAATTCGGCGGACATGCGATGGCGGCAGGTTTAACCATCGCAAAAAATGACCATGGAAATTTTGTCGCAGCGTTTGAACAAGTGGTGCGCGAATTATTAAGCGAATCCGATTTGCAACAGAAATTAGACAGCGACGGCGCGCTCAATGCAGCCGACATCAATCTGGAATTTGCCCAGCAACTAGACGCGCAAATTTGGGGGCAAGGTTTTCCCGCACCTTTATTCGATGATGATTTCAGCGTGGTCAATCAGCGCGTGGTCGGCGAAAAACACCTCAAATTAAAACTCAAAAAATCGGGGCAATTATTTGAAGCAATGCTGTTCGGACAAGCCGAACCGCTACCTGACTCCATCCACGCGCTATACAGTGTCAGCGTCAACGAATATAAAGATCAACGCAGTGTGCAATTATTGATTCGGCATTGGGTGGATGCCGCTGTGCAGGTATAATCGCGCCCTTTTTTAGCACGCCCCGCCCCTCACAATATGGAAGTCGAACAACTTAATTCCCTCAGCAATCAACTGCAAGACTTGAGCGTGCGCAGCAGCGAATTGCGCCGCTTTCTACAGTTCGATGACAAGCAAGAACGCCTCACCGAAGTCTGCGCACTCTCCGAAAATCCCGACATCTGGAATGACGCGAAGCGCGCGCAGGAATTGGGGCGCGAGCGTAAATTGCTCGAAGGCGTGGTACTCGGTTTAGAGAAAATTAAGCAAGATTTATCGGACGCAGGCGAGCTGTTTGAAATGGCACGCGCCGAAGCCGACGAAGAAAGCTTGCACGCCACCGCCGCCGATATTCAAGACATCGAAAAGCGCGTCGCCGCGATGGAATTCCGCCGCATGTTTTCCAATGCTATGGACCCCAATAGTTGCTTCATCGACATCCAAGCGGGTTCAGGCGGTACGGAAGCGCAGGACTGGGCTTCGATGCTGTTGCGCATGTATCTGCGCTATGCCGAACGCAAAGGTTTTCAAGTCGAAATTTTGGAACAATCCGACGGCGAAGTCGCGGGCATTAAAGGCGCGGCAATTAAAATTATTGGCGACTACGCCTACGGACATCTGCGTACCGAAGTCGGCGTGCATCGCCTCGTGCGCAAGTCGCCATTCGATTCCGGCAACCGCCGCCACACCTCGTTTTCTAGCGTGTTCGTCTATCCCGAAGTGGACGACTCAATCGAGATTGACATCAACCCCGCCGACCTGCGCGTCGATACTTATCGCGCCTCTGGCGCGGGTGGTCAGCACATCAACAAAACCGATTCTGCAGTGCGTATCACGCACATCCCGACCAACATCGTGGTGCAATGTCAAAGCGACCGTTCTCAACACAAAAACCGCGCCGAAGCCATGTCCATGCTGAAGTCGCGCATGTACGAGGAAGAGCTGCGCAAGCGCAACGAAGCCAAGCAAGTGTTGGAAGATGGCAAGTCCGACATCGGCTGGGGACACCAAATTCGCAGCTATGTGTTAGACCAATCGCGCATCAAAGATTTGCGCACCAATTTTGAGGTGGGCAACACTCAAGCCGTATTGGACGGCGATCTCGACGATTTTATTTCCGCCAGTTTGAAGCAAGGCGTTTAGTGGCTTACTCGGTAAGCCACTGTGCTAAAATTTGCATCTGACTAAAAAATCTAGGAGTAGCGATGAGCACTATGACGATTTCGTCCAAAGGACAAATGGTGTTACCAGCTGATATTCGCAAGCGTTTAGGGCTGATGGCAGGTACGCAAATGGAGATTATCGAAGAAGCCGACGGGGTGCGTTTGGTGGTGGCTCGCCCAACACCAACCACCCAAATTGCAGCCTGCGTAGGCATGGTGACCGCTCCTAAAAAAGGTCAGGCGCGCAGCTTGGCGGATTTTGATGCAGCCAAAATGTTGCGTAAAACAACATGATTGCACTTGATACCAATGTGCTGGCGCGCTTTTTTATCAATGATGAGGAAGACCGCGAAGCGGCGAAACAACGCCCTGCTGCCATCACCGCCTTATCTGGAAAAGTATTTGTGCCGATGTTGGTGATACTGGAATTTGAATGGGTGATGCGCGGCTTTTATGAACTGCCTCGCAAAGAAATACAGCAGGTGTTTGAATCACTGTGCGGACTTGCCAATGTGCAAATTGAAAACCGTGTCAGCGTGCTTGCCGCTTTGGATGCTTACCAAAATGGTTTGGACTTTGCCGACGCATTGCACCTCGCGCGCGCTGATTTTTGCAGCACCTTTTTGAGCTTTGATGTACGTCTAAAAAAACGCGCTGATGCCGCAGGTTTATCGCCTAGCGTCGCCGCCCCAACCGCCTAATTTTATTTTTTAAGAAAAAACTATGACGACCGAAACTATCCCAACCGTAGCAGCAGACGACAACCAAATCATTACCGAACGCCGCAATAAACTCGCTGCAATCCGCGCGGCGGGCGTGGCGTTTCCTAATGATTTTGAGCGCAAAAATTTAGCGCAAACTTTGCATGATCAATACGGTGAAAAAACACATGACGAGCTGGAAGCCTTGCAAATCAAGGTTGCCGTGGCAGGTCGCATGATGTTGAAGCGCGTGATGGGCAAAGCAAGTTTTGCCACTTTGCAAGATATGAGTGGTCGCGTGCAATTATTTTTAAGCAACGATGGCGTGGGCGAAGCCGAACACACGGCGTTCAAACATTACGACTTAGGCGACATTTTGGGCGCAGTCGGCGTGCTGTTCAAAACCAAAACGAATGAATTATCCGTGCGCGTTTCGCAAGTGCGTATGCTGACTAAATCGCTGCGTCCGCTGCCCGAAAAATTCCACGGCTTGGCGGACCAAGAACAAAAATATCGTCAGCGTTATTTGGATTTAATTACTAACCAAGATGCGCGCGAGGTGTTCAAAAAACGCACCAAAATTATTCAAGCGATACGCGATTTTTTCATCCGTCACGACTACATGGAAGTCGAAACCCCGATGATGCACAGCATTCCGGGTGGCGCATCGGCCAAGCCGTTTGAGACACATCACAACGCGCTAGACATGAAAATGTATCTGCGCATCGCACCAGAGTTGTATCTGAAACGGCTTGTCGTAGGTGGCTTTGAGAAGGTGTTTGAAATCAACCGTAACTTCCGCAACGAAGGGCTATCGACGCGCCACAATCCAGAATTTACCATGCTGGAATTTTATGAAGCGTATCGCGATTATCGTTATTTGATGGACTTTAGCGAGACGCTCATCCGTGAAGTAGCGCAAAAAGTTTTAGGCACAACTTTGATTTCTTACCAAGGTAAAGAACTCGATTTGGGCAAGCCGTTTCATCGTTTAACCATGGTGCAAGCGGTGCAAAAATATCATCCTCAATTTAGCGATGCGCAGCTGAACGACCGCGATTTCGTTATCAATCAGCTCAAAGATTTGAAGGCAAAACATCGCCCCACCGATGGCTTGGGCGGCTTGCAGTTATCGCTGTTTGAGGAGTTAGCCGAAACCAAATTATTCGAGCCGACTTTCATCATCGACTACCCAGTAGAAGTCTCACCACTGGCACGCAGCAGCGACAGTAATCCGCAAATCACCGAGCGTTTCGAGTTGTTTGTAGTGGGTCGCGAATTGGCGAACGGCTTCTCAGAATTGAACGATGCGGAAGACCAAGCGGCGCGCTTCGACGCACAAGTTTTGGCAAAAGATGCGGGCGATGAAGAGGCAATGTTCAAGGACAACGACTATGTGCGCGCGCTGGAATACGGCCTGCCACCCACCGCAGGACAAGGCATTGGCATCGACCGCCTCATCATGTTGCTGACCGATAGCGCAAGCATCCGCGACGTGATTTTGTTCCCGCACATGCGTGCTGAATAAAGCGACTTGAATCCAAGAATGATTAAATCTGCAGGGTGTCTCACAAGCTATCGAGGCATCAAAAAAGTGTTGCCGTAAAACGAGTCTAAATTTTTAGCCAAACTTGAGTTTCATCACCAGCACTGCGCCCGCCAGCATAACGGTAATACTGTTAGCGATGATAATCGGCCAAGACATGAGCAGGATGCCGTACACCAACCACAGCGCAACGCCTAGCGTGAACAGGCTGTACATGCCTAGCGAAATGTCCTTGGCGTGTTTACTTTTCCATACTTGCCAAACTTGCGGCACGAACGCCAAGGTGGTCAGGCTGGCGGCCACGCTGCCTATGCTGTCACTGAGATTCATGGTTTGCCTCCTCTCGACTCCACAGTTGATGCGCGTCCAGTTCTAAGCGATAACGACTTTCATTGGCATTGAGCTGCGCTAAATTTTCACTGAGCGTGGCTTCTTGCGCGATGCGTCGCGCCGACAAACTATCCGCCAAACTACCCTCGCCTAAGCGATACGCTTTGGCAATCAATTCGGCATTGCTACGGATTGCCTCGCCCGCCTCGCGCGCTTGCAAATAGGTGGCGTAACTGCGCACCGCTTGCCCATAGGCGGCATCAATATCGCTGTGTAAACGTCGCTCGATAAAAGCAGCTTGGTCGGCGGCAATGTGCGCTTGCTGTTCGACCATTTGCGCACTGGCATTGCGCTGCCCAAATGAAATCGGCACGACTAAATACACGCCCGCGACTTTTTCGTTGCCGCCCATTTCATTGGAATAGCGCAAGCCTACCGTGGGGTCGGGAACTTGATCGGCACGGCTACGTTGGGCTAATAACTGTTGCACCTCGGCGTGCGCTTTCGCCATGCCTAGCTCGTGGTTGTCATCCAAGATGTGCGCTTGCCAATAGGCAGCATCGTGCGTGACAGCTTGCGGCGCATTGAGCAGTGCGTCATTGGGCACGCTAATGGCAGGAAATTCGCGTTGCAAATCATTCATCGCCAACTGCGCGCGCAACTCGGCTTGTTGCAATGCCAGCCGCGCTTGCGCGGTTGCGGCTAAGGCAAGATTGGCTTCCATCTTGGGCGCGTCGCCCGCTTTAACGCGTTTGCTTACCACCTCGGCTTGCTGGGTGAGCAGCTCAACTTGCTGTTGCCACAAGCGCACTTGCACGCGTTCTTTTTGACTAGCAAACCATAAGCGCAACAGCGTACGCCCTGCTTCGTGATGCGCATCACCCAAAGCAAAATCCGCTTGTGCCACGCTTGCTGTACCAATATCGCTATCAATAAAAACCTTGTTGGGCAAACGCAAGCCACGTTCTAAAGCGACATCCCACTCGCGTAACTTTTGCCCCGCGCTGACCACCTGACGCTGCGCCGAACCCGCGCGCAAATTAAACTCATAATTACCGCTGTCCCAACGCCGCTGCTGCGCTTGTTCCAGCTTGAGATTGCTGTGCGCGTTCAACACCAATAAATGCGCATCCAAAGCCTGCATCACCTGCGGCAGCAGTGGCAAATCACTACGCGCAATTTCCTCCGCCTGCGCCGCCCCCACTAGCAGTAGCAACAGCGCACTGCCCACTACCCATTTGCCACTTAGCCCCCTCATGCCAATCTCCCAAACTCAATAATGGGTGCTAGCCAATAGGCGATTTCGCGATTCGCTTCCTCGACTTTGAGGTGCGCTATCAATTCGTGCGCATCGTCTAAATTCATTACGCAGACAATCTGCACGCGCTGCGAACGCCCGCGCACTTGCTCCATCATAGTAGGCAAATGTTCGCCCTGACTGCTGCCTTGCATCGCCACCGTTGAGAAGCCCGCCACCCATTCTGGATGCTCCAATAAATGATCGACCAGCCGCTCTTCCAACGAGCGATGACACACCAAAGTTAAGCTGCAATTCATCATTTTCATCGTGATTTCTCCTGTGCGGCAATGCCAAAACGACGATACAAAATCGGCAACATAATCAGCGTCAGCAAGGTCGAACTTATCAGCCCGCCCGTGACCACCACCGCTAACGGTTTTTGAATTTCCGAACCTGGTCCGCTCGCGAACAACACGGGCAGCAAGCCAAACGCGGTGATGCTGGCAGTCATCAACACGGGACGTAAGCGACGTTTCGCGCCCTCCACAATCACCTCGTTGATACTCATGCCTTCGGCGTGTAATTGGTTGAAATACGACACCATCACCACGCCGTTTAACACCGCAATGCCGAGCAGCGCGATAAAGCCGACCGAGGCGGGCACGGACATATATTCGCCGCTGAGCCACAAGGCAATCACCCCGCCGATTAAGGCAAAGGGGATATTGGTCAGCACCAGCGCGGCTTGGCGCACCGAGCCAAAGGTGGCGAACAGCAACATAAAAATCATGCCTAAGGCAATCGGCACGACCACCGCCAAACGTGCCGCCGCACGTTGCTGATTTTCAAATTGTCCGCCCCAAGTGAGGCGATAACCTTGCGGTAGTTTTATTTGCGCGGCGACGGCTTTTTTTGCCTCATCGACAAAGCCGACTAAGTCGCGGTCGCGCACATTACTTTGCACGATGACCATGCGCTGACCGTTTTCTCGATCGACTTTTACGGGGCCATCAACGCGCTGCAAACTCGCCACCACCGACAGCGGCACGCTTTGTCCATTCGGCAACGGCATGGTCAACGCGGCAAACAGCGCGGGGGATTCTTGTACGTCCAATTCGCCACGCATGATGAGTGGCGTGCGTCGCCCTTCTTCGATAATCATGCCCAGTTGTTGCCCTTCGATGAGGCTGCGCAAGGTGCTGCCGATGTCATCTACGCTCAAGCCTAAGCGTCCCGCCGTCAGTCGGTCGATAATCACACGGTAATACTGCACGCCGCTATTTTTCACCGTGAACACGTCTTCGCTGCCCTTGATTTTTTCCAGCACGCCCACCATCTGTTCGGCAGTTTCATTGAGCTTGTTAAGGTCTGTGCCAAAAATTTTAATTGCGATGTCGCCGCGCGCGCCCGTCAACATTTCCGAAACACGCATGGCAATCGGCTGGGTAAAGCTGTATTCCACACCTGGAAAATCTGCCATCACACGACGCACGCTATCGACCAGCGCGGTCTTGTCTTTATTGACCCATTCCGCTTGCGGTTTCAATACCAAAAATGTATCGGTCTCGTTTAAGCCCATCGGGTCTAAACCCAATTCATCTGCGCCCGCACGCGCCACCACGCCTTTAATATCCGGCACAGCTTTGAGGATGGCTTGCTGAATACGACTATCCATTTCGGCGGTTTTGGCGAGGTTAATCGACGGCAATTTACTCACTTGCATAATCACATCGCCTTCGTCCATTTCGGGCATAAAGGCTTTGCCAATTAAGGTGTAAATGCCTGCGCTAATCAGCAACATGACCAGCGCGCCTATCACCACCACCCGTTCTTTCGCCAAAGCGCGTTGCAACAACGGCACATAAATCGCCATGGCTTTACGCACCAACCAAGGCTCTCCGTGATCGCCTGCGCTGAGTAAAAAACTCGCCAGCATCGGCACAATAGTCAGCGACAAAATCAACGAACCTGCCAAGGCAAACACGATGGTCAGCGCGACGGGAATAAATAATTTCCCCTCTAAACCTTGCAGCGTCAGCAGCGGCACAAACACGATGATGATGATGGCAACCCCCGCTGCCACAGGCGTAATCACTTCTTTCACAGCACGATAAATCACATGCAAATGCGGGATGTGATCGCGCTTATGGGCTAAGTGATTGATGATATTTTCTACCACCACCACCGCGCCATCCACCAACATGCCGATGGCAATCGCCAGTCCCCCTAAGGACATTAAATTCGCTGACATGCCAAATTGATTCATCAAAATAAAAGTGATGAGCACTGCCATCGGCAAGGTCAACGCCACCACAATCGCGGCGCGCAGATTGCCCAAAAACAGCACCAACAAAATCACCACCAAGGCAATCGCTTCAAGCAAAGCATGGGTGACAGTGCTCACCGCGCGCTCCACCAAACTGCCTCGGTCATAGAACACTTTAGTGGTCACGCCTTGCGGCAAACTCGGTGCGAATTCAGCTAATTTTTCGCGCACGCCCTCCACCACTTTTTGCGCATTCGCCCCGCGCAAGCCCAGCACCAAGCCTTCCACCGCCTCGCCCTGTCCGTCTTTAGTCACCACGCCATAGCGCGTCAAACTGCCGATGCGCACTTCCGCCACATCGCTCACGCGTATCGGACTGCCGTTGTTGCTGACAATCACAATGTTGCGCAGGTCTTGCAGATTGTTAATGCTGCCCTCGGCGCGTACCAACAACGCTTCGTCACCGTCGTTGATGCGCCCCGCGCCATCGTTGCGATTATTGGCTTGCACGGCGGTTTGTAATTGCGCAAACGAAATACCGCGCGCAGCAAGTGCAGTGTGGTCTGGCACGATTTCAAAACTGCGCGCCAAGCCACCTAAAGAATTGACATCCGCCACGCCGGGCAAGGTGCGCAAGGCGGGACGTATCGTCCAATCGAGAATGGTGCGACGTTGCTCTAGCGAAATGCCCTCACCTTCCACGGTGAACATAAACATCTCGCCTAAGGGCGTGGTGATGGGTGCTAATCCGCCCGAAATGTTGGCGGGCATGTCGCGCAGCGCGTTGTTCAAGCGTTCTGCCACTTGCTGGCGCGCCCAATAAATATCCGCGCTGTCTTCAAAATCGATGGTGATGTCGGCGATGGCATATTTGGAAATCGAACGCATCACGCGCTGCTTAGGGATGCCCAGCATTTCCAATTCAATCGGCGTGACGATGCGCGCTTCGACCTCTTCGGGAGTCATGCCGGGGGCTTTCATAATCAACTTGACTTGCGTGGACGACACATCGGGAAACGCATCTATCGGCAAGTCACTAAAAGCCGAGATACCCGCGCCGATAACTAACAAGCTCAAGGCAGCAAGCAGTAGTCGCTGCGTGAGCGAAAATTCTAAAAGTTTGGTTAACATTCGGAAGCCTCTAGAAATTTAATTTTTTGGGATGAAGCGCAAGAAGCCGCGCAGCGAATGACGCAGGCATATCAGACGGATAGACAAGGAATGAGCGAGCACGCGACGCAGTGATTCGCCCAAAAAATGAATTTATAGAGGCTTCCATTATTGCGCGCCTATGCCTAACAGCGCAGCCTTTAATGCGGATACACCGCGCACTGCGAGCTTTTCGTCGCCTTTCAATGCGCCCGTTATCACGCTGCTATTTGCGCCTTCATTGAGCAGCGTCACCGCCACGGCTTGAAAGCCTTGCGCGGTGCTGACAAACACCAAGGTCTTGCCATTCACGCGTGCTATCGCGCTGTTGGGCACATCCCATTGCGCTTGCGCACTGCTGTTGGTGGCGATGCTGACTTCGACAAACTGATTGGGACGCAGGTTTTCTACGCCTTGGGTGATGCTGCCGCGCAACAACACGCTTTGATTGGTGCCGCTTAAACCGCGCCCGATACCGGTTAATTTACCGCTGGCTTGAAAGGCGGGCACGCTAATCGCCGCACCGACTTTTAGACCTAAAGTCATGGCAACAGGAGCTTGGATTTCCACCGCCAGCGGGGAGATTTTCGCCACCTTAAACAACGGCACAGCAGCATCTAAACGCTGCCCTGCACTCGCCGATTTTTCCAAAATCACACCGCTAATCGGACTAACAATATCCAAGCTGCTGGATAAATTATTCCCCGCTTGCAACTGCGCTAACCCTGCGTCACTCATGCCCGACAAACGCAGCAACTGACGACGTTCGGTAAATGCTGCCGTCGCTTCTAACGCCGCACCACGCGTGGCGCGATAACGGCTTTCAGCAATGATGCCGTCTTTGAACAAAGCTTCATCACGGCTTAAATTTTCTTTGGCTAATTGCGCTTGCACACTGGCTTGCACATAGCCGCGCTGCGCTTCGGCAAACGCAGGGCTTTGCAAACGCGCCAATACTTGTCCTTTTTTCACGCTATCGCCCACCCCCACCAAAGTCTGTTCGACCAAGGCGGGCATGGCGGTGCTGATCACAAATAATTGATTGCCCGGCACCACCACTTGCGCTGGCAAGCCAGACACCTCACCCGAACTTTTATTCGGCAACGCGGCGGTGCTGATGCCTAATGTTTGAATTTGTGCGGGCGTTAACGCGATGTTATCGGACGCACTCGCAGCAGGGGAAATAGCTAGTAACAGCAGCCCTAGCGTGGCATTTTTTACAATCTTGATTACAAACATGGGAAGCTCCGTAGTGCGCGTGGCACACCAGCAAACATTAGAAAATTAGCAGCTAAAAAGCGGGGGAGATTACAGCGGAGGGGCTTGCGACCAGGCTAAGAAATAGCGCGGTGAGTGAGGAAATGAAAAATTAACGCTGCTAAGTGCGCGAGGCGAAATGAAAACTTGCGGCAGCGGCGCGTAACGACTTAGCAGCTCTGGCTCATCCACATCCAGCACGAAATTCATCGGCGTGGCTTGTGCCACCGTGACCACCGCACCTAATTGATTTTCTAGATGCGCGCTGTGTGGCAAGGAATGCTGAGTATCGTGACTATATAAATTTGCCTCGGCATCTAAACCATCGACGTGCGCGTGCGCCAGCGGTGCAATACATTGCAGCAGCACAAACAGCATCAACAGTAATTTTTGCACGAGGTTTTTCATAGGGCGCGGATTGTAGCATGGTAATCCCCCCAATTTTAGCAATCGCCAGAAGTAGAGACGTGTAACGCTAACTTCTGTTTCGGGGTAATGCCACCGAGTGCCATGTTGGGGCGTTCGTGATTGTAAGTCCACAT
>JARCRQ010000035.1 GCA_029850585.1 Sideroxydans sp. | reverse complement strand
AGGCGCGCAGCACGCCGAACTGCATGACGAACATGACACAGCGTTAAGCAAATTTTTCCGTAAACGCCTCACCCCATTTTTGAATGGCGAACACGGCAAAGCAGCGCGGCGCAAATTGTGGCTGGCGATTTTGGCGGGCTTAGTTGTAGCGGTGGGCTTAGGCGTGGTCAAGTTGGTCATCTTGAAAATGTTGCCGTTCGACAATAAATCCGAATTCCAAATCGTCGTCGATATGCCCAACGGCACAGCTTTGGAACAAACCAGCGCGGTGCTACATGACATCGGCGCGTATCTGGCAACTGTCGAAGAAGTCACCGATTACGAGGCTTACGCGGGTTCGGCATCGCCGATTAACTTTAATGGTTTGGTGCGCCAATACTATTTGCGCAATGACCCAACGCAGGGCGATGTGCAAGTCAATCTGCGCGACAAACATCATCGCAGTCGCAGCAGCCACCAAATCGCTACTTCGGTGTTAGCCCCCATCGAGGCGATTGCGCAGAAGTGGCACGCCAATATCAAAATCGTTGAAGTGCCACCCGGCCCGCCGGTGATGTCGCCGCTGGTCGCGGAAATTTATGGACCCGATTACGATGGCGCGCGCGCCGTGGCGGGCAAGGTGCGTGAGCAGTTTGAAAAGACCGAGGGCATTGTCGGCATCGACGATAGCGTAACGTCTGCCGCGCCCAAGCTGATGTTGCAAGTGTTGCAAAGCAAGGCGGCGATGTTAGGCGTTGCACCGCGCGATGTGGTGGAGGTGATTAGCGTGGCGTTGGGCGGGCAAGACGTTACGTCCTTGCATGATGAAAATGCGAAATATGCACCGCCGTTGCGCATTGGTTTGCCCGCTGAAAAACGCATCAAAATTGCGGACGTGCTCAAGCTCAAAGTGCGCGCCAAAGAGGGCGGTTTAGTGCCGCTCGCCGAGCTGGTGCAAGTGCAGAAAATGGACAGGGACTATCCGATTTATCACAAAGATTTGCTGCCCGTGGTGTATGTCGTGGCGGATATGGCAGGCAAGCTGGACAGCCCGCTGTACGGCATGTTCGGCATCAATGCCAAGACCAGCGGTATGGAGCTAGCGCAGGGTGGTGCGCTGCAAAGTTACTACTTTAATCAGCCCAGCAATCCGTATGCGAATTACGCGCTGAAGTGGGACGGCGAATGGCAAGTGACGTTCGAGACGTTTCGCGACATGGGCATCGCGTATGGCGTGGGGCTGATTTTGATTTATTTGCTGGTGGTCGCGCAGTTCAAAAGCTATGTGGTGCCGCTGATTATCATGGCACCGATACCGCTGACGATTATTGGCGTGATGCCCGGCCACGCGCTGTTCGGCTCGCAATTCACCGCCACGTCGATGATAGGCATGATTGCCTTGGCGGGCATCATCGTGCGCAATTCGATTTTGTTGGTGGACTTCGTCAATCTGCAAATTCGTGATGGCGTGTACTTACAACAAGCGGTGATTGCCGCCGCCAGTGCGCGTGCCAAGCCAATTATTTTGACGGGACTGGCGGCGATGTTGGGCGCGTTGTTTATTCTCGATGACCCGATTTTCAACGGTCTAGCCCTGTCGCTGATTTTCGGTATCTTGGTTTCGACGGTGCTGACTTTGGTTGTTATTCCCGTGTTGTATTACGCCACTTTGTATAAAAAAATCCCGTAAAATCGCGCCGCTTAAATTTTAGTAAAGGAAGAAATAATGAATCAAGAACGCATCGTACGCATCGTGGCAGGCTTGTTTGTCTTGCTGTCATTGGCTTTGGGCGCATCGGCTAGTCCGATTTTTGTCAGCAGTAATTTCTTATGGTTCACCGCCTTTGTTGGTTTGAATTTATTTCAAAGTGGCTTCACGCAATTTTGTCCGATGAATATGATGCTGGCGAAATTAGGTGTTAAGGGCTGTAAGTGCAACTAAGTTTTTTGCGTCAGTTACGCACTAGCCACCTCACGCTGACCTTGGTCGGATTGCTGTGGCTCGTGCCATTTCTGCACTATCGCCACGAAAATCCGCTCACCACTTTTCATCAAGAGTGGTGGGCGTTTTTTTTAGGCTTGCTCGCCGCGAGCAGCTTATTGCTTAAGCAGGCTGGCGTGATTTTAGTGGTGCCGCGCATGGTGCTGCTGCCGTTAGGCTTGGTGCTCATTGCCTTGCTGCAACTGGCTTGGGGCGACATCGCCTATCTCGCGCAGGGCAAATTATTCGTGTTGTATTTGTTGTTTGCCGCGCTGTTGATGGTGGTGGGCGCGAGCTTGCGCGAGCGGGTGGGGCTGGCTGCGGTCGCCAGCAGTTTAGCGATATTCGCGCTGGTCGCCGCTGAGCTGAATGCCGCCTTAGGCTTCATCCAACATTTTCATTGGCACACGCCTTTGGATACGGTCATCGTGAGCAAAGCAGCAGTGAGCTTGTACGGCAATTTGGCGCAGCCCAATCACTACGCCAACTTTTTAGCATTGGGCTTGGCAGCATTGGGGCTGCTGTATCAGCAAGGCAAACTCAAGTTGCGGTACGTCGTGCCACTGCTCGCGCCGCTGTTGTTTGTGCTGACTTTGAGCGGCTCACGCAGCTCGTGGCTGTACCTGATTTTTATGGCGATATTGGCGTGGGGATTCGCTTGGCGCGATGGGCAATTTCGCCGTTTGAAAATTTATGGCGTGCTGTTGCTCGTAGGCTTCGCGCTGATGCACGGCGTGGTGCAACTGCCCTTTGTGGCGAATGCGGGCGACCAGCTCAACACCTTGAGCCGCTTGATGGCTGAGGATAACGGCACGCGCAGCATCCGCGCGTATTTGTGGCAAGAAGGTATTACGGTGTTTAGGCAAGCGCCGCTATTGGGCGTGGGCTTGGGGCAATTTGCGTTGCATCATTTTCAGTTGCAACCCTTGCAGGGCGCGGGCGTGGTCGGGCTTTATACCCATGCGCATAATTTAATTTTTCAACTGGCAGCCGAGACGGGCAGCGTCGGTGTGTTGCTGTTACTCGGTACGGTAGGCGCGTGGCTGTGGAGCGTGCGCCGCGTAACACTCACCGCAGCCCATTGGTGGCTGTATGCCGCGCTCGGCGTGTTAGCGATTCATAGTTTGTTGGAATATCCGCTCTGGTACAGCTACTTTTTAGCCCTCGCCGCGCTGCTGCTAGGTTTCGCCGATGAGCGACATTTCAAGCTGCTGTCCTTGGCTGCGCTGCGCCGAGTGTTATTGGTTTTAATCGCGCTGGGCGCAGTGTCGCTGTGGCAATTTGAACGTGATTATCGGCAACTAATAACCGCCATCGTGAGTTATACGCAACAGCCTGAAGTGCCACATGCTGCCGAGCATTACCGCGATGCGTTGTTGGAACTCGATGAACATTCTTTGCTGCATGGCTACGCGATGTTTTATCTCAATCCGCTGCTGCCTGTGGACGGGCAAAACCTCGCTGCTAAATTGCAGCAAAGCGAAACGGTATTACGCTTTTTGCCGACTGCCGAGGTGGCTTACAAATACGCATTTTTGTTGGCACAAGACGGACAAACTGCTGCTGCGCAACTCGCCTTGACGCAAGCGATTTGGTCGTATCCACATCACCCTACGGCACTGCAATTATTGCCAGCCTTAGCCGAGAATGACCCCGCGCACTTTGTGGCTCTGCTAGAATTCGCCACCCAAAAACAACAGGAGTATGACCTTGCAGTTCGTCCTTGATAACGTATTCCCCATCGGCATCGCAATTTTTTCTGGCGTGATGCTGCTTTGGTCGATTTTCGGCAATCGCATTCGGGGTATCAAAGCCGTCGATACCGCCGCCGCTTTACAACTCATCAATCACAAAAATGCTTTCGTGTTAGACGTGCGCGAACAAGCTGAATACGACAGTGGTCACTTGTTGAACGCCAAGTTGATTCCGCTCGGCAAACTCAAAGCGCGTATCGCTGAGCTGGATAAATATCGCGATAAAACAATCGTGGTGGTGTGTCGTTCAGGTAACCGTTCAGGCACCGCGACCGCCCTCCTCACCAAAGCGGGTTTCACCGACGCGTACAACATGGCAGGCGGCGTGTTGGCGTGGCAGTCCAGCAAATTACCGTTGACTAAATAACATGGCAAAAGTGTTGATGTATTGCACCGCTGTGTGTCCCTATTGCGTGCGTGCCGAGCAGCTGTTGCAGCGCAAAGGCGTGACCGAAATCGAAAAAATCCGCGTTGATTTAGAACCTGAATTGCGTCTCGCGATGATGGAAAAAACGGGGCGGCGCACCGTGCCACAAATTTATATTAACGACCAGCATATCGGCGGCTTTGACGACTTAGCCGCATTCGATTTGGCAGGTAAATTAACCCCTCTTTTAGCTCAATAATTTTAAGGAAACAACATGACCGACGCAGCCGCAACTCAGCCCGTTTTTAGTATGGACAAAATCTATGTGAAAGATATTTCACTGGAAATCCCGCATGCGCCGCAGATTTTTTTAGACCACAGCAGCCCGCAAATTGATGTGCAACTGCATAGCCAAGCGGCGGCGATTGAAGAGGGTGTGTTCGATGTCACCATCACATGCACCGTCACGGCCAAGCTGGGCGAAAAAGTGATGTTTTTGATTGAAGCTAAACAAGCGGGGATTTTCCAAGCGCGCCACATTCCGAATCCAGAATTGGAAGCGGTATTGGCGGTGATGTGTCCGAATATTTTGTTCCCGTATTTGCGCGAAGTGGTGTCGGATGTTTCGGTGCGCGGCGGTTTTGCGCCGGTGTTGTTGAATCCGATTAACTTTGAAATGTTGTACCAACAGCAAAAGCAGCAACAAGCTGAAGCCACTCAAGCTACGACGCACTAATGATTAAATTCCCACGTTTAATGTTCGTTGCCGCGCTACTCGCTTTGAGCAGTGCGGCACACGCGGTCGAATATATTTCGGTGTCATCCGCGCACGCCACTTTGTATGACGCGCCCTCGGCAAAAGGCAAAAAGCTGTTTGTCGTGAATCGCTATATGCCATTTGAGCTGGTGGTGAATTTAGATTTGTGGGTCAAAGTGCGCGACCGCACGGGCGGTTTGTACTGGCTAGAAAAACGCGACATCTCGTTCAAACGCTATGTGTTCGCGGTCGCACCCTTAATCGAAGTGCGTAAACAAGCCGACTTTAGCGCGCCGCGCGCCTATCAAGTGCGCCAACAAGTCGCCCTTGAATTGCTAGAAGACAGCGGCACAGGCTGGTTAAAAGTGCGCCACCAAGATGGCGACATTGGTTTTGTCAGCACTAAGGATGTGTGGGGCAGCTAATGAATATGAACATTTCAGTCATAGGCGCGGGCGCATGGGGAACGGCGATGGCGATTAGCCTCTCTGCTCAACATCACGTTACCTTGTATGCGCGCAATGCCAAGCAAATCGAGGCGATGCAGGCGACGCGGGTGAATCGCGCCTACTTGCCTGATCTCACCTTGCCTGCGGCGTTAATGCTCAGTGCCGATTTAATTAGCGCAGTGGCGAATGCCGAACTCATCATCTTAGCCGTGCCGCTTTCTGCTTTGCGCAGCACCCTAAAAGCCTTGCCCAGCTTGAATGATAAGGCGGGCGTGGTGTGGTTATGCAAAGGCTTGGAAGCGAATAGCGGCTTGTTGCCGCATCAAGTGGTTGCCGAAGAACTCGCCGCGAGCGTGCCGCGTGCGGTGTTGTCGGGCCCTAGTTTTGCGTTAGAAGTTGCCAAAGGCTTGCCCACCGCGCTGACCTTGGCAAGCAGCGATGCCGAGTTCGCGCGACATATTGCCAAAGCCCTGCGTGCGCCGCATTTGCGCGTGTATGCCAGCACCGATGTGGTCGGCGTAGAAATTGGCGGCGCGGTGAAAAACGTGTTGGCGATTGCCGCAGGTATTTCCGACGGCATGGGCTTAGGACTCAATGCCCGCGCGGCGTTGATGACGCGCGGCTTGGCGGAGATTTCGCGCTTAGGCGTGGCACTCGGCGGTCGCGCGGAAACCTTGATGGGCTTGTCGGGCGCGGGCGATTTGATTTTGACTTGCACGGGCGACTTGTCGCGCAATCGCCAAGTGGGTTTGTTGCTGACTCAGCAACACTCACTCCCCGAAATTATGCGTCGCTTAGGTCATGTCGCCGAAGGCGTGTATTCGGTGCGCGAGGTGTATCAATTAGCGCAACGCTTGAATGTGCCGATGCCGATATGTGCCGCTGTGTATCGCATTATTTACGAGCATGTGCCCGTCAAAGAAGTGCTCGCCGAACTGCTCAATCGCCCCGTACATACCGAGTTTGACCAATAGTTTCGGGCTACGCCGCGCCGCTAAACCCCACTTGCCGCCAGGCCTCAAACACCGTCACGGCTACCGTATTCGATAAATTTAAGCTGCGATTATTGGGCATCATCGGCAAGCGCACTCTTTGCTGCGCCGTAAATTTTTCACGAACATTTTCGGGCAAGCCGCGACTTTCGGGGCCAAATAAAAATGCATCGCCCTCTTGCAAAGCAAGGCTGTGCAAGGCTTGCGAGCCTTTAGTGGTCATGGCAAACACGCGCGGTAAATCAAACTGCGCTAAACACTCATCTAAGCTTTCATACACTTTTAGCGTAGAAAATTCGTGGTAATCCAAGCCCGCGCGCACTAATTGCTTATCTTCCAACGCAAATCCCAGCGGCTTAATTAAATGCAACTGGCAGCCCGTGTTGGCGCACAAACGAATCACGTTGCCCGTGTTGGGCGGGATTTCGGGTTCAAACAAAATGACGTGGAACATAGTTTTATTGGGTGAAATTAACGGGGTTAAGGGTGCGATAACGCAGTGTCTGCATCTCAATTAAACGACTGCGCGTACGGGCAAAATCGGCGGCGGGTAAATCGGACGCGTACAACATTTCGACACTCACCGCCGCGCTGGCAATCAGCTTGCTGTGATGGTCATACAGCACGTCTATCAGCCAACTAAAACGGCGTGCCGCACTGCCGCGCTCTACATTTAACTGCGGAATATCCGATACAAAAACATAGCTAAATTGTTGTGCCAAACTTAAATAATCCGCCTGATCGTGCGGCTGTTCACACAGTTCATGAAAACTTAACCACACGCAATCGCGCGTTGATTTTTTAATTTTTAGGGTGCGTCCATTAAGCTGAATCGGCGCGTCCTGCGTGCCCAATCCCGCGCCCAACTGCTGAAATAATTGCGCCAATTTTTGCTCACTTGCTGGATGATTTGGGGTGATAAAAAAGTTCGCTGCCGCTCTGTTTTGCAGACGGTAATCATGTCCGCCATCAACGTGTAGCACCTTGAGTTGCGCATTCAGCAAGGCGATTGCGGGCAGAAAATTTTGCCGCTGCAAACCATGCGCATACAGCGCATCGGGTGCTTGATTGGAGGTGGTCACCAGCACCACGCCGCGTGCCATTAACGCCTCCAACAAGCGCGCCAAAATCATCGCATCAGCAATGTCGTCGATATGGAATTCGTCCAAACACAGCAAGCGCGTGGCGTGCGCGATCTCGTCCGCGACGGCAATCAAGGGGTCGGCGTGCGCCGCGTGCAACTTCATGGCGTGATGCACTTCTGCCATAAAGTGATGAAAGTGCAGCCGCCGCTTGCGCTGATAAGGTACGCAAGCAAAAAATCCATCCATCAAAAAGGTTTTGCCACGCCCCACGCCGCCCCATAAATACAAGCCTTGCGGCACATCGGGACTGAGCAAGCTGCGCCCTAAAAATTGATTGCGCTGCGACTTAAACGCAATCAGCTCGTGCCACAAAGCATCCATCGCCTGCAGCGCGTGCGCCTGTGCGGCATCGGCGGTTAAGCCTTGCTCGGCATAGTGTTGCGCGTACCAGTCACTAGGACTAATGGGTGTGCTCATTTTGATTGAAACTCGTAAAGTTCAAGTTTCTACTCGCTAGGGGTATCAGCACCAAACTACGCAGCTAAAGCTGCAAGGTTGGTGCGATAAGCGCGGCTCACGCATCGCGACGAAACTTGAATTTTTAAGTGTTTTGAATGACGATTTTAGGGAACGCCGCGCTATGATCTTGCGCCATTTCAGAGACTTTGACGGCGATGCGGCGGGCGATGGTTTTGTAGGTTTTGCTGATGTCGCTATCGGGCGCGGCCACCACGGTGGGTTTGCCCGAATCGGCATACTCGCGAATGCTGATGTCGAGCGGCAAGCTGCCCAAAAATTCTACGTCGTAATCGGCGCACATTTTTGCACCGCCGCCCGCGCCAAAAATATGCTCTTCGTGTCCGCACTTCGAGCAAATATGCGTGCTCATATTTTCCACAATGCCGATAATTTTGATGCCGACTTTTTCAAACATCTTGAGACCTTTGCGCGCATCCAGCAGCGCGATGTCCTGTGGCGTGGTGACAATAATCGAACCTGTCACGGGCACTTTTTGCGCCAGCGTGAGTTGTATATCGCCCGTGCCAGGCGGCAAATCCACAATCAAATAATCCAGATTATCCCAACGCGTTTGACGCAGCAGCTGGTCAAGTGCTTGCGTAACCATCGGGCCGCGCCACACCATCGGTGCGTCGTCGCCCGCAATCATGTAACCAATCGACATAGATTGCAGACCGTGATTACTCATAGGCTCCATCGACTTGCCGTCGCGCGACACTGGTTGCCCCGTAATGCCCAACATAGTCGGCTGCGACGGACCATAAATATCAGCATCCAAAATCCCCACGCGCGCACCCTCAGCCGCCAATGCCAGTGCGAGATTCACGGCTGTGGTGGATTTACCCACGCCGCCTTTGCCACTCGCCACTGCGATGATATTTTTCACGCCGTCAACTAAAGCCACTCCGCGTTGCACTGCGTGCGGCACGACGCGGCTAGCGACGCTCACGCTGATTTTGCTCGCACTCGGCAAAGCGGTTTTGAGGTGCGTTTCGACCGCTGCGCGAATGTCGTCCCACACGCTTTGCGCGGGATAACCCAGCAAAATATCGAGGCTTAATTCCGTGCCAACCACCTTGATGTTTTTGACCGACTTGCCCGTCACGAAATCCTTTTGTGTGTTGGCATCAATTAAATTCTTTAAGGCAGCAAGTACGTCGGTGTCGCTAAAACTCATGGGGAACTCCATCGTGAGGTGGTAAAAAAGAAGGCGCGGATTCTATCTGAAATTAGAGCCGTTAAAGCCTATGAAACATTAAGGTTATGCGGTGTAAACCAACTCAACTTGTCATGCAAACTGACCACGCCGCCGATGATGATGAGCGTAGGCGCGTGCGGCTTTTCGCGTAACACGATGGCTGGCAAAGTTGCCAGCGTCCCCGCCAAAACACGTTGCTGTTGCGTCGTACCTTGTTGCACTAAGGCGGCGGGCGTAGTCGCCGCTAAACCATGTTTAATCAGTTCGGCGCACAAAGTGTTGATGCCGAGCAAACCCATATACACCACCACGGTTTGCTGCGGGCGCGCCAGCGCGTTCCAGTCCAAATTCATAGACCCATCTTTGAGATGTCCCGTGACAAACACGCACGATTGCGCATGGTCGCGATGCGTCAGCGGAATGCCCGCATACGCTGCCACGCCTGATGCGGCGGTGATGCCAGGCACAACTTGGAAGGGGATTTGCTGCGCGGCGAGCGTTTCGATTTCTTCACCACCGCGTCCAAAAATAAATGGGTCGCCGCCTTTTAAGCGCACCACTTTTTTGCCATTTAACGCCAAGCGCACCAGCAAATCGTTAATCGCTTCTTGCGGCAAAGTGTGTTGCGCACGTTGCTTACCGACAAAGATTTTTTCGGCATGGCTCATCGCCACAATCGCGGGTGCGACTAGATTGTCGTACACCAAAACTTCCGCCGACTGAATTAAACGCAGTGCGCGCAAAGTCAATAAATCTGGGTCGCCTGGGCCCGCGCCGACCAGTGCGACCGAGCCGATTTGCGGCTGAATTGCAGCCGCTACATCAGGTAAAAAATCTAAGCGGCGCGTGTCCCATAACTGTTGCGCGAGCAACATCGCGGCGGCAGCATCAGGCGCGCGCTGCATGGCGCGTAAGGCTATCGCTGCCGTACCGATTACCGCAGCGAGCGCGTACTCGTCGCTGATTTCGCCGCGCCATAACGCGCCTAAACGCGCCACCTCCATCGCCTCATCTTTGAGGTGACGCTGCGCAAATTGCGCTGCCCATAATTCATCTTGCGCCGCCCCTGCCAACACGCCGCGCACCAGACAATCGCTATCAGGATTGCGCTCGGCATCGCCGCCTTCGCCCTTGAACACAGCTAAATTTTCATCGCCTAACAACACCCCAGCAGCCTGATGCGCGGTGTCGTAGCCCGGATGAAAAATGCCCAACATAGAAGTTTTCGCGCGCGCAGGATTGAGCATACGCACCACGCTATGCACGGGCGAACGCAAGCCCAGCGTGGCTTTCAAGTCGAGTAACTGTTGTAAGCGGGGATTAAGTGTTGCCAGTGGCAGATAGGCGAAGTTGCGCTGTTGTAATTGCGCCGCCGCCTCGTGTGCATGGTGGCAAGCGGCAAAGCCTAGCTGCGCCAAGGCATCGGCGGCGTTGACGCGTCCCGCCATTGCTGTGCCGTGCATCAATACTTTTATGCCGTGTTGCGCTAACAGCAGTGCGGATAAAACGAAGTAAGGTAGTTGTCGCCGCTTACCTGCGTATGCCGCCCAATCTAAATCAACGTGCGGAAAATTCAGCGGCAATGCCGCATGAGCGCGCGCCGCTTGCACCATGCCCGCCAACTCGGCGGGCGTTTCTTCTTTAACGCGCAACAACATTAAAAACGCGCCCAGTTGTTCTGGGCAGACTGTGCCTTGCAACACGCTCTGCATGGCGTGTTCGGACTCACTAAAAGTTAAATCACGCGCGCCGCGCCGACCTTTGCCGAGTGCTTGAATGTAGGTGAAAAAAGGAGCGGTCATAGCGGGACGGAATTAAATAATAAGCGGCGCAATATACAGACCTTGCGCGCATAAAAAAACCAGCCTAGGCTGGTTTTTTATTGAGCAGTGTGGCTGGCTTTATTTGCTAGTGAAAAGCTCTTTTACCATCCACGATGCGAAAGCAATAGCCATCAACAAAGTACCGACTGCACAAATCGTTGCGATGAATCCCATGTTTTTCTCCCCCTAGAAGCACTACGTTAAAATAATCCCACTTGTCCAACGGGGCGAATCCTAGCACACATTTTTAATAGGGGAATAGCCAAAAACAAAAAAAGCCCAATGACTTTTCGTCATAGGCAAAACGGTAATACTAAAAAATTAAATACCGAAGGGAGGATTACCCTTCGGCGTGCGACTTAGTTGCTTTTGAACAAGCCACCAACGACTTCTTTAATCAACATCAGAGCAAACCCAGCAATCAGTACAACAGTAACAAAAGCAGCAAGCGTAGCGACATAAGACATTATTATTTCCCCCTGAAGTTAGTTAAATCCCAACTGAATAGTTGATTAAAACATTTCGCATTAGTTGACTAATACTTTGCGAATTATATAAGTGAATTTGTCGGAAATACACGCAAATAATTTAAGAGTATTACTGATTAAGACGCGACGCGCCGTGCGGTTTCGATTTAGCGACACTCCTATGCTAGTAATCCCTTAAAATCTCGCCCCTTTGCATTCCGCAAGATTCTTTTTAGATAGGCAACAACGTGGCAAAAAAACTGTATATCAAAACCTACGGCTGTCAGATGAACGAGTACGACTCGGACAAAATGGCGGACGTGCTGAAAGCTTATGACGGCATGGAGCAAACCGATAAGCCTGAAGAGGCGGATGTGATTTTGTTCAACACTTGCTCGATACGCGAAAAAGCTGAGGACAAAGTGTTTTCCGATTTAGGGCGAGTGCGTCCTTACAAGCTCGCCAATCCCAATCTCATTATCGGTGTGGGCGGCTGCGTGGCGAGTCAAGAGGGTGCGACGATTGCGCAACGTGCGCCTTATGTTGACGTGGTGTTTGGCCCGCAAACCTTGCATCGCTTGCCACAACTAATCGACGCGCGCCGTGCCACAGGACGCACCCAAATCGACATCAGCTTTCCTGAAATTGAAAAATTCGATCATCTGCCTAAACAAGAAAAAGCCACAGGGACAGCGTTCGTTTCCATCATGGAAGGCTGTAGCAAATACTGCACGTTTTGCGTCGTGCCTTACACGCGCGGCGAAGAGGTTTCGCGCCCCTTGGTGGACGTGCTAAATGAGATCCACGGTTTAATAAAATTGGGCGTAAACGAAGTCACGCTGCTAGGGCAAAACGTCAACGCCTATCAGGGTGAAAGCGAGGATGGCGAAGTAGTCGATTTCGCCTATTTAATTCAAGCCGTCGCGGCGATAGATGCCATCGTGCGGATTCGTTACAGCACCTCGCATCCCAAAGAAATGTCGCAACGCCTGATTGATTTATATGGCAGTACGCCCAAACTTGTGAGCCATTTGCATCTGCCCGTGCAATCGGGTTCCGATCGCGTGTTAGCGGCGATGAAGCGCGGTCATACCGCGCTGGAATATAAGTCGATTATTCGTCGTGTGCGCGCGCTGCGCCCCGACATTTGCGTCACCTCCGATTTCATCATCGGCTTCCCTGGCGAGACGGATGCCGATTTTGAGGCAACCATGAAGTTAATCGACGACATCGGTTTCGATAACAGCTTTAGTTTTTTATACAGCCCGCGCCCCGGCACGCCCGCCGCCGAGATGCGCGACGACACGCCCCATGCCGTGAAAGCGGCGCGCCTCAAACGCTTGCAAGATCGCATCAGCGAACAAGAAGGCGGCATCGCAGCGGCGATGTTAGGCACAACACAACGCGCGCTGGTTGAAGGCATCTCGAAAAAAGACAGCTCAGAACTCGCGGCCCGCACCGACAACAATCGCGTGGTGAATTTTGTCGGCACAGCGGATTTAATTGGGCAATTTATTGAGCTGAAAATTACGCAGGTCGTGAGGCATACACTGCGCGGGGAAAAGGTTTAATCCTAAAGCAATTTAACGCACACTTTGAAAAACTAAAAAACTATGAACATTACATTTGTTACATTCTTTGTACTTGCATTACCTTTAATGTTGTCGATTGTTATTTGGCATTCAATGTCAATACTAAATCGCAAGCATGGTAGCGATATCCGAGTCGCTTGGTACTTATTTTCGCTGTCATTTGTCATAACATTTGTAGTCGCTTTTTGGGCGAGACAAAACGGAGCAATAAACCCACAAGGTACTTTTGTCGGGAACGTAGGAAGGCTATTGGAAGAACTGCTTCATGTCATGCTCGATTTAAATACAGACGCCAGCATTTTACTGAGTATTGTCGCAATTATCGTTATACCGCAATTACTTAATTATATTTTAAGCGGCCTATCTGGTTGTGCTTCAAACCCAATTTTAATCAAAGAAAGTTTTAAATTTTTGATTTGGGGATTTGTAAAATCAGTTATGGTTTGTGCGGGTATTATTTTTGCAGTCGCTGTTTTTGGTGCATGGCATGCTTGGACTGGATGGCGGTGGTCAGGAGTAGTTGCTTTGCTCTATACATCAGCAACTCTGTCCATGCTAGGTTTTGCTATGTTGAGCTGGTATCGAGATATAGGAACTACAGCACCTAATCTTCAAAAGCTGAAATCTAATTTTTTAGTAAGATGGTTAAGTTCTATACATCGTTGCTTCACAAAAAATAACCAGCCTGTCCCGTGAACTCACGCGATGTACCGTATCAATCGCTCATTAAAGTGTGGTTGCAGGAAAAATTGCATACGCATTAAATTGCCTAGCGGCGCAGGGGTGTATGGCATACGCCCTTTCTTAAACTTCGCGGTATGTAATGAAGGGCGTATTGCCATACGCCCCTACGAAATGAACCCCATGAAAAAAGCTCCCACTAAAAAATTAGGGAAAAAACTTTCCCTCACGGTGCAGTACGCCAGCGACGCTGAAAATTTACCGACGCGTGCGCAGTTTCGGCGGTGGTTTGCGGCGGCAATGCAAGGCGATATGAGCTTGACGTTGCGCATCGTGAATGCGGAGGAAGGGCGCGCGTTGAATAAAAATTATCGCGCTAAAGATTACGCCACCAATGTTTTAACTTTTGTGTATGACGACCATCCCGTTAGCGGTGATGTGGTGATTTGCGCGCCTGTGGTGGCGCGCGAAGCGGCGGAGCAAGGCAAGGATTTGTTTGCGCATTACGCGCATATGAGCATCCACGCCGCGCTGCATTTGCAAGGCTATGACCACGAGATTGAGGCGGAAGCTGAGGCGATGGAAGCTTTGGAAACTTCAATGATGTTAAAATTGCGCCTCGCTAATCCTTATCAAAATTAAACCCCCGCAATGGACGTACCCACCAGTCACAAACCCAGCCTATTAGAACGCTTATCCACTCTGCTATTACGCGCTCCCGAAGACCGCGAACAACTCGTGCAGTTACTCTATGGCGCGTATGAAAAAAATCTGTTGGATGCAGACGCGCTGGCGATGATGGAAGGTGTGTTGCAAGTGTCTGAGCGGCAAGTGCGCGAGATTATGATTCCACGCGCACAGATGGATGTCATCGACATCAGCCAGTCTCCCGAAAAGTTCATACCGTTTGTCATCGACACCGCGCACTCGCGCTTTCCCGTTATCGACGGCGATAAAGATCACATCATCGGCATTTTGTTAGCTAAAGATTTATTGCGTTATTACGCGGGCGAAAGCTTCGACGTGCGCGATATGTTGCGCCCCGCCGTGTTCGTCCCCGAAGCCAAACGTCTCAACGTATTGCTCAGCGATTTTCGCAGCAAGCACAATCACATCGCCTTAGTGGTCGATGAATACGGCGGCGTATCGGGCATGGTGACCATCGAAGACGTGCTGGAACAAATCGTCGGCGACATCTCGGATGAATATGATTTTGACGAAGACGAAGACAACATCATCGTGCAAGACGCACAGCATTGGCGCGTCAAAGCCGACACCGAAATCGAAGCCTTTAATGAAGTGATGGGTACAGAATTTTCCGACGAAGAATGCGACACCGTCGGCGGCTTAGTGTTGCAAGCGGCAGGGCAACTGCCCAAACGAGACGACCAAATCGTCATCGGCACATTGCGTTTCACCGTGCTGCGCGCCGATAGCCGCAGGCTGTACGCGCTGCTGGTGGAGCGGTTGGCGGATGCGGGTGTTCAGGAATAACACCTAAATTTTCTAAGGGGAGGTGCCATGCAAAATATCAAAATAGCTTGGTGGCGCATTGCCTCTGGGTTGGGCTTTATTGGCTTAAATTATTTTATTGCCCAACAGTTTACGCGCACTGATTTTTTTAGTGAGGTGTGCGGTTGCGGCGCAGCGGCAACTCGCCAAGCTACAACTTTTTGGCCGTTGCTATTTCTAATGCTGCTCGGCTGGGGATTATTAGCATTTAGCCTGTTGGGTCGCGCCTTGGCGTTTAATGACGCTTGGGCGGAATTTAAGACACGTTCAGTCACGGCGGTGCTGTGGTGGGGTTGGGCGAGTGCATGGCTGCTGATGTGTGCTTATGTCTTTATGCACAATCTTTCTATGGCGGTGGTCACGCATTCTTTTACTCGTGCGGGTATTTTTCTAGCTGTGGTTGCAGGCGTGGTCGGGACAATCGCGCTGTTAATTTACCTATGGAGTTATCCTTCACGCAAGCGTCGTAAAGCTCTCCTCGCTGACCTCGCAAACATAGACGAAGCTCAACAGCAAGAAATTATCCAGCTCATCGACCAACACGCTAGACAGCAAGCCTTCCAATTATTTTATCGCCCTAAGCTAGGTCTCGATGCCGCCGCTGTGGCGCACGAAGGCGGCAATCCGCTGGCGCGTCGCGATGAAATTTGGCCGCTCAATCGAGATGGCACGCCCGCTATTTTCCTGTTGCAACTACCGCTACATGCGCCGCGTCTGGGTGCGGCTTGGCAGGGGCGCGTGCTGTGCGTGTATTTGCGCGACTGGGAAATTTTGGTGCGCAGCTATGCTGCCAATGAGCTGAGTGAATTAGTGAGTATGAGCACCCGCCGCAGACGAGGATCTTGATTTTCATGCCTTGCAAGCGATTGCGATTCCCTTGGTTGAACCCGCTTCAGAAGAAAATGACGACGAAGGCTTAGATGCCAAGCAGCTCCTCGCGCAACTGCCAGTGCTACAGGCTAAATTAGCCGCGCTATCCAGTCAGCCCGTGGCGTTGTTGTCGATGATTTTATCAACGGCTACTTATGCGCGCACTAGCGAAAACTGGTCAACTTTAGAGGCAGATATTTTGGTCGGCGGCGTACCGCACTTTATTCAAAATGCACACGACCCCGTGTGCGAGATTTGCCGCGAACCGATGCGTTTTTTATTGCAATTTGAAGATATGACTAAGGACTTGTTGCTTGGCGATGCTGGGGTGGGCTATGTGTATGGGTGCGATGCGCACCCAGAATATTGCCAGGGATTTGTTGACGGTTGTTAAGCCAAACTATCAAGGAGCGTTGAAGATGAAAATAATTTTGCTGATGAGCTTGTTAAGCGGCGTTGTTATGACTCACGTTCAAGCACAAGAATTGACTTCGAGTTGTGCGACAGATTGCGGGGCGGAGTTGACAGAATGCCGTAAACAAGCCGATGGGCGCGCGATGATGGAAGGTTCGATGATGCCTTATCAAGGCACCACCAATCCCGCTCCAAACAATAATCAGCTTGATGCGCAGCGCGCCTATCAAGGCGAAGTGCAACAACGTCGTATGGATAGGCAGTTGCAATGCGAAGCGGAAAAAAATCGGTGCATCCGCGCATGTGCGCCCCCTGCTGATGCACCGAAAAAGAGTGTGATTTTTAAGTAAGCAAGATACTTAAAACTGCTCGTTCTCGCCTAAATAACGCCACTGTCCCAAGGGCAAATCACCCAGTTTTATTTTGCCGATGCGGATGCGTTTTAAGCCTGTTACTTTCAATCCAACCAGTTCGCACATGCGGCGGATTTGGCGTTTTTTGCCTTCGCGCAACACGAAGCGCAATTGATCTTCGTTTTGCCAAGTCACCTTAGCGGGCTTGAGATATTCGCCGTCCAACTTCAAGCCTTGGCACAACAACGCCAGCCCGCTGTCTTCCAACTGACCTTGCACACGCACCAAGTATTCTTTATCGACTTTGGAATCTTCGCCTATCAATTGTTTGGCGACGCGACCGTCTTGCGTGAGCACCAACAAACCTTGCGAGTCAATATCCAAGCGGCCTGCGGGGGCGAGACCTAAATGTTGGCTGCGATGAAAACGATGTGTAGAGGTGTCGCCCGCCCAATGATTTTCTTCATCAAACAACACGCTGGCGGGACGATAGCCGTGTTCGGCTTGCCCTGACACATAAGAAATCGGCTTGTTAATCAAAATCGTCACCCGTTCTTGCTGGGTGTTTTGCGCAGCCGTGCGCAGGGTGATTTTTTGACTGGCTAATACTTTAGTGCCAAGCAAATCAACGGGCACGCCATCGACTTCGACCCAGCCCTTTTCGATATACACATCCGCCTCGCGGCGTGAGCACAGTCCTAGTTCGGACATACGTTTAGACAGGCGGATTTTTTCCATGATGATTTGAGTGAAGTGAGGCGGATTGCGCGGGGCGCGGATTATAGGCTATTGCGCCATACCGACATAAAAAAACGCGGTACAAGACCGCGTTTTCAGGATTGCGCGACAACTTAGAAGCTGTGATTCACGCCTAAAGAGAACGACCAAGGCGCGGTGAGTTGACCGTACGGTGTGCCTTTAGGATCAGGATTGGCATATTGGTACAACGGTAATTGCACAAAGCCATACAGCTTGGTGCGCGGTGCCACCGCGACCGTGATGCCTGGGCTTAAATTCAAGCTGCGCCCGCCCGTGTGCGGATTCATATTTAATGCTGTGCCACGGTCGCCTTTTTTGTATTGTGCATTGACTTGCAACAAGCCTGTCAGCATAGGCGACACCGCGTAATGAGCACCCACATCCAAGCTCATTTCATCGCCGGGGCGATAGTCATTTTTAAGTTTCATTGCCATTTGCAGCTGTGTGCTGGCGAACCAACCCCACGGTGTGTTGGCTAACTCTTGATGGTGGTACGCGCCCAACACCGCATCAGTACTGCCGCTGCCAGGCTGCAAGCCCGCCTCCATTTGCGTACCCGCCACCATTTCTTGCGTGGTGTTGCCCGTCGGCAATTTCAAACCAAAACGGACTCCGCTGCCCATGAGATGGTCGTCATAGCCGACTTTGTAATTACCGATTACGCGGATGTCACCTAGCTTAGAAAAACTTTTTTGTACGGTGGTCACCAGTGCGGGATTCGGGTCGCCAATTTGATGCGAGTGATCGCGCATCACCAGCGGCATATCCAATGCCACGCCCCATTGCGTATTGATGGCGTAAGCCAAATCCAGATTAAGGGTTTGATTGATAGTGCGTTGATTTTCCACTTCCGCACCAGCCAAATTAGGGTCGCTCGCCAAAGGTTTGGCAACTTTTTTCGCCCCTACGCGCGGCGTGTCCGCTTTGGCATAGGCGTAGCGCACATCTACCTGCACTCCCTCAGCTTCTGCCAAACCTTGCGTATCCCAATGCGTATTGACCGCACAAAACGATGAGCCACAACCCGCGTAAGCGTTGCTGGCAGTGGCGAGTAGAGCGAGGGTAAGCAGCTTGATTTTCATGGCGCAGGCACTTTCGTTGAATAAAAAGGCGCGCATTGTAGTCAATAATTTTTACCACCCCCTGCGACATTTTGTCGCACCCCCTTGCTCGT
>JARCRQ010000034.1 GCA_029850585.1 Sideroxydans sp. | reverse complement strand
TCATCGCCCACCGCCGTGAACGCGGCGCGCTGCCCCGCCAATAATTTAGTGAGCTGATATTGGCAATCGTTGGTGTCCTGATATTCATCAATCAGCAAATAGCGCAAGCGTTGCTGCCAGCGCGCCAACGCTTCGGGATGCTCCTTAAACAACACCACGGGCAGATGAATTAAGTCATCAAAGTCCACTGCCTGATAGGCGCGCAGCGTGTCTTGATAACGCGCATAAATACGCGCGTGAATTTTTTCCTCTTCGTTTTTCACATTTTCCAGCGCGCGAGCGGGCGTGACAAAAGCCGATTTCCAATTGGAGATTTGCGTCTGTAAATCACGGATTTCTTGCTTGTCGCCCGAGTTGGTCAACTCACTAAAAATCTTCCACACATCGCTGGAATCTAAAATCGAAAACTTAGGCTTGTAACCTAACAAGCTGCCCTCGGCGCGCAAGATATTCATGCCCAGCGAGTGAAAGGTGCTCACCACCAAACCCTGTGCCTGCTTGCCTTGCAGCAGACTGCCGACACGCTCGCGCATCTCATTCGCCGCCTTGTTGGTGAAGGTAATCGCCGCGACATTGCGCGCCGCGTAACCGCACTCTTGCACCAGATAAGCGATTTTGTGCGTGATGACGCGGGTCTTGCCACTGCCCGCCCCCGCCAACACCAGCAAGGGGCCATCGAGATACATCGCCGCCTCGCGTTGTGCGGTATTTAATTTACTTAACATGCGCACTCATTCGGTAATTTCTTCGACACGGATAAAAATGTTGCGCGTCTCATCGCTTTGCGAACTGCTGTGTGAGGTGTAAGTGCCACCCGAATTTTCTTGCTGCTGCGAGACACCGCCCAGCTCTATCCATTCGCCCAAACGTCCAGACACCGTAGAGCTTGCGTGTTGCACGCTGACGCTGCGGCGCGACGCGACCGCGTCATTTTCGGTGCTGATGTCTAACGTCACACGCGTGCCTTGCACACGCGGCTGCACATAAAAGCCGCTGCCGACTTGTTGGTATTGCGTTTGTTCGACTACTTCCGCACCCCACGGCGTTTGCACGATTTGGCGTTGTTTAACAGGCACAGATTGCCCGACATTGATAAACGCGCGTCCGCCTTCTAGCACTTGCAGTTGCTGGCTTTTGTGGTCTTTGAGTTGCGCATCGACACGACTGGCACGCAATGCAATGTCATTGCCGCCTTGATTGAAATGCACCACACCGTCGGCGCGCGCGCCCGAATTCGGCACGCTGATTCGAGCGTTATTGCCCAGCGCGACGCTGCCCGATATTTCATTGAGGCTGCTGATGGTGGCGCGATCGACATCTTGCAGCACGGTAATTTTTAAGCGGCGCGGCGCAGTATCAAGACTGGCAATGAGCTGTTTAACTTGCGCCAAATGCGCAGGTGAAGCGCGCACCATCAGCTGATAATTCATGCCTTGTGCGGCTTCGTCCTGATTCAAAAAATTTTGTATCAGCGGCAACACTTCTTCCACGCTGCGATGCTGCAAAGCGATTATTTCCAGCTCATATGCTGCTGCCTGCGCACTGCTGACGCACAGCAAAAAAACAGCTATCAATTTTTTCATGCTTGGTTTCCTAGTTTCCACATTTACAATTTTTCCATTATAGTCAGCGGCATGAAGATTATTCGCCTCCTCCCTCTACTGCTTTTAACCGCCTGCGCCGCAGCACCCACTGTCCCCTCACATCGTGTTTATCCCACTCATCGTGCTTCGCCCGAAGCCATCTTGAACGACACCGCAGGCGACTATGAACAAGATGCCGCAGCCATTTTGAACGACGGCGACAACCCTGCTGAGAGCGTCAATACGCCCAACAATTTGCCGCACACCCCGCTCACCGATTACGCACAAAATCTCATCGGCACGCCGTATAAATATGGTGGCAACTCGCCCGACACGGGCTTTGATTGCAGCGGTTTTGTGGTCTATGTGTATCGCGCAACACGGGGGCTAAATTTGCCGCGCAGTAGTCAGTCTCTAGCCGCTCAAGGCAGTGTGCTAAATCGAGATGAATTAAACCCAGGGGACTTAGTATTTTTTAATACGCGCCGCAAAAAGTTTTCCCACGTTGGCATTTATTTAGGCGAAAACAGCTTTATTCATGCGCCCAGTCGCGGCGGTTCTGTGCGTATAGATAGCTTAGAAAATGTGTATTGGCGTAAACATTACAACGGCGCACGGCGCGTTGGGGAATCCCCATAAACTGAAATCTCGTCGCAATACGGCGTTGCTCATAAAAAATTACTCCTTACATAGCTTGTCTATGCCGCGTCGCAATTTTTTATTTGCGCCTTGTCTTGCTTAGATATTTCAATTTCTGGGGACTCCCGATTGAGTGTATGAGTTAGCCCGCGCGGCTTTAATTGCTTGGGCTAACTGCACCACCGACATCGCGTAAAAATCACTGTTGTTGTATTTGGTAATGACCTCAAAATTATTAAACACCAACCAAAATTCTTTCGCATCGCCTAGCGTGTAATCGCTAATCCGCGCAGCGGGATAAGTCGCATTGGATACTTGCGGAACAATCCCCACCTGCGCCCAATCCGCCATGCTGCGTATGGTTTTCAGGTCGCTCACACACAGCTCAACATTGAGATTTGCCAGCGTCGCGACAGGCTGATTTGCCAGCCAGCCGTAACCTTTCATATAGTTTGCCACGCTGCCAATTGCGTCGATTTCTTCTTTGAGTAAATCAATTTTGTGATTGCCGTTGTAGTCCAGCGCGTAGTTGCGATAGCTGCTCGGCATAAATTGCGGGATGCCGAGCGCGCCTGCGTAGGAACTTTTAATCGCCAGCAAATTAAAATCTTGGTCACGCGCCAGCAACAAATAATTTTCTAATTCAGCACGAAAAAACGGCGCGCGACGCGGATAGTCAAACGCTAAAGTGGTCAGTGCGTCTAGGGTGCGAAACGTGCCCGCGTTTTTGCCGTAGATGGTTTCCACACCAATAATCGCGACGATAATTTCGGCGGGCACGCCAAATTCTTGTTCTGCGCGTTGCAAAGTACGCTGATGTTTATCCCAAAATGCCACGCCCAATTTCACGCGTTTTGCGTTGACAAATGCGGCGCGATATTCAGGCCACGGCTTCAACGTGGCAGGCTTCGTTATCGCTTCAATAATGTCGGGTCGATGTTCGGCACGCGCAAATAATTCATTCAATTCAGCGCGGCGAAATTGATGTTTCGCCACCATTTCGTCAATAAATTCGGGAATGCCTGGCAAATTGGCGGCAACGGCTGCATCCGTCAAACACAGGCACAGCAAGGCAGATAGGAGTTTTTTCATCACGATATTTTTTACAGCAGCGTTTTTTGTGCGTCGGGGAGGGAGTGGTTTTCCAATACATCGACCGCTTCGATTTTTGCAAAATGATCGCTAATTTTGCGGCTAGAAATTTCGACTTGCCCCGCTTCGTCATGGGCTTTGCGAATGTTGTCGGCGAGCTTTTTCATACGCTCATCAAAGCGTTTGAAATCGACGCTGAGTTTGCCTAATTCGCTTTGAATAATGTGTACTTGTTCGCGCATTTGCACGTCCTTCATCACCGCGCGCGCAGTGTTCAACACCGCCATCAGCGTGGTCGGCGAGACGATCCAAACATGCTGGTGCATGGCGTATTCGACCAAGTCGGAATGGTAAGCATGAATCTCGGCAAACACGGCTTCGGCAGGCACAAACATCACCGCCCCATCGGAGGTTTCATGCGCGATCAAATACTTGCTGCTGATGTCGTCGATGTGTTTTTTGATGTCAACTTTGAACTGACGACGCGCCAAAACTTTATCGCTTTCGGCTAAATCGTTATTCAACATGCGATGATAATTTTCTAGCGGAAACTTGGCATCAACAGGCACTTTTCCCGTGGGTGCGGGCAAAATTAACAAGCAATCGACGCGATTATTGTTGGACAACTTAGCTTGAAATTCATACGCATCGGGCGGCAAAATGTTGCGCACCAACCCCTCTAATTGCACCTCGCCAAACGCGCCGCGCGAACGCTTATCACCCAGCAGATTTTGCAAGCTCACCATGTTGGTGGTTAAACCATCAATCTTCTTTTGCGCCTCGTCTATGGTCGCCAAACGCGTCATCACATTGGTGAAAGTTTCATTGGTTTTCTTGAAACCTTCATCGAGTCGTTCAGCGACTTTGCCAGAAATTTGCTCGAGGCGATTGTCGGTGGTTTTGGTCAGACCTTCGATGCTTTGCGTGAGCAGCGCGGTGCTGCGTTGCATGGTGGTGACGATTAGCTCTTGATTGATACGGCCTTGCTCCACCAGTGTTTGCGAGGTTTTGCTAATTACTTCGTTACGTAAGGCATCTTGTTTAGCCTGTAGCTCCGCCGAAACAATGCCCAAGTGCTGCACTAAAGTGAGTTGTGTTGCCGCCAAACTGTCGCGCTGCGCCAGTTGCAAGGCTTGCATCGCCTCACGCGTTTGCAACAACTCCTGCGCCACGCGTTCACGCAAGCGTTCGCCGCTGTCTTGCCCTGATTGCGTAATGCGATCACCCTGCTTGTTCAATCCGTCATGTAAATCGCTCAACATGGCTCTATGCTTAATCTCCAAAAATTGCGCCATTGCCTCACGCTCGCCCGCTTGCCCACGCGAAAATGCAGTGATTTTGAATGCTAGCCACAGCACAGATGCGATGAGCAACAGTAGTAAAAAAACGGTCAATAAGGAGAGGATTTCGGACATGTAGGTTCTTAACAGAGAGTGGTAACAGCGACTAAAAACAGCGGATTTTGGACGTAAAAAAACGCCGCGCAGTATAGCACTGCGCGGCGTTTTTCAGACTTCAACGACTAGCCGTTATTAAGCGCGGCCGTTACGTTTACGTTCATTTTCAGTCAAGTAGCGTTTGCGTACACGAATCGACAATGGCGTGATTTCTACCAATTCATCATCGTCGATAAACTCAACCGCACCTTCCAAAGTCAAACGTACTGGCGGAGTCAAGCGCACCGCTTCATCCGTACCAGAAGAACGCACGTTGGTCAGTTGTTTACCCTTGATTGGGTTCACCACCAAATCGTTATCGCGACTATGAATCCCGATAATCATACCTTCGTACAATTTGTCGCCTGGAACGGCAATCATACGACCGCGATCTTCCAGTTTCCACAGCGCATAAGCCACGGCT
>JARCRQ010000033.1 GCA_029850585.1 Sideroxydans sp. | reverse complement strand
GTTTGATAGGACGTGAACGCATCGAAGCGTAGCGGGGGTGGTTTTTTCATGGTGCGCCTTTGTGGTTAAAGGCGCGGTTTTAAGCCAAGCGCGGGGAATTGTAAAACGGTGTGATTTTGGTGCGTAAATAATACAAAAAGAACGAAAAACCTAATAAAAACAGCTGATTCGCAAATACGCATAATGTATATTTTGTCGCATGTAAGTAATTGATTTATTTTGCAATTCAAGACCTTTACGCGCCTTAGAAACTGTTCCGAGTTTTTGCATGTTCATGATTTTCCGCTCCTTTGTCAATTCGTTTAGATTTTTCATGCTGGTATTACTTCCATAATTTTCAGCTCCACGCGGTTGCGCTTAAGCATCGGACCGCGTGTCCCGAAGGTGTAGCGATACGGGTAAAAGACCACCCAGTACCCGTTAGATTGTTGCTCGCCAGCTAATCGCCCTTCATTGAGCATCAAACGAACGCGGCGCGCTGTAATTCCCCAATCTTTGGCAACTGCCGCAACTGGTAAGGCTTGCTCGTTTTTCATGGTTTTTCCTCTCTAAGTTGTTTCACTAATTCACGACCTTTTGCCGCCGTTATCTCTCCGCTATTCATGCGCATTACGACCTCATCAACTAGCAAGTTCACCTCTTCCAGACGGTTTGCCGAGGGAACCCCCGCAACGTCATAACGCCTGTTTTCCTCTTCGCGCTCCAATGCCAACCGCCGCCTATAAGTGGCATCGCTTTGCGCTTGCTGGAAATCCAGCCGTTCTTGACGCACAAAATTAGTCAGCGCATCACGAATGACATCCGTCATGGTTACCCCTGACCTAAGTGCCGCATCTTGGGCGCGTTTTTTTAGGCGACTGGATAGCCTAATAGTGAGATTTTCGGAGGCTGATTGAGTCATTTTTCTGCACATACATTGCACATACAACCGCACATACATTGCACATACAACATAAATCCCTCAATTCCCCATACGGCGCGTGGTCTAATAGGGGTTTTTTCAGTGCCAAATGTCCCTTTTCTTTCCCCCCATCTTATTAGTGGGGGAAGGCTGAGCGCGCAATGCGCCAAAGGCTGCGCTTTGTACGCTTGCGCGCGCCGCCTCCTCAAGGCTAAGAATTGACTAAAATCAATCATGGTTTGTTACCTCCTAAGCGTTTTAAGTAGCCTTGACGGGCTGAATTTGCAGGAGCAAGGGCAGGGCGGCGGTCAGGGAAGGGCAGCACGTTAGAGACCTCCAAAGGCTTACCAGATGCGGCGAACCCTTGCCGCCACAGTCTGGCTTGCGCGTAAACGTATTGGAATTGCTCTAACCATAAAATATCCATCGGACGACCTACAGGCGGGAGCAACTGACCACCGCAGACCGTCCACCCCTCCCAAGCCTTCCCTGGCAGGGCATAGCCGCACAAAATGCGCAACATCCGATACGCCATCCACGGAATGCGCGCCCCGCCTGTTTCCCAGTTCTGCACGGTGCGCGGTGTAACGTCCAACGCTTTGGCAACCTCAAAACGCGTCATGCGGCGTTGATTGCGTAAATCGCGGAACTGATACGGCTCGATGCTGCGCCGTGCAGACTTGCGGCGGCTCATTGCACCCGCCCACGGCGTTGATACGCAGTAAAAAGCAAAGGCGTTTTGCAGGGGGCGGCGGTTTTAAGTTCTAAGAAGGTAATAAGGCGATATAGCGACCCAACGAGCCGCCCAGATAGGCGCAATGACGTAACCAGTAACCAAGACGGCGGCACGGTACGCGCAGGCAAATCGTAAAACTGAGGGTGATGCAATCGAGATAACGGCAGCGTGCAGCCAATCAGCAGCTTGCACAGGACAATCAAACATTGAACGGTTAAGCCGCGCAACCTTGCAGACGAACAAGCGGCGCGCAGCCCATGGATAATTCCCTGCCGCCTTTGGCGTGGCTTGCGCCAGTCGGCAGGGTTTACCCACAGGCTGACCCACAAAGTGGCAATAAGTGACAGTAACAGCACCAACAAAAACACCCACGGCGCGGCAATCATTGCGACAAACCCCAGCAGCATCGACAGCCAAACCCCTGCCAAAATCCGACGGCGACCAACCCTCGCCGTTAGAACAAAAAGCGGGGCGGGGTTAGCGTGTAAATTGCGTTGCTTACAACCTGAAACTATTCCACAAATTGTTCCAAGTTTGCGGGTTCGCAAATACGCATAATGTATATTATGTCCGTTGAATTCGCATAATTTTGCAATTGTAAAATTTCTGCTTTCGCTGGGGTAGGGGTGGCTAGTATTGCTAAAGCTAGTCCTGTCATGGTCACGCAACTGGCTAATCCTCGGCTCTCAATGTAGTGCTTCCAAAATTCCTTCTTTTTCTCCGTGTTTGCCGTTCGCAATTCGATTTCTGCAATCACGCGCATTTCGTCCAGTCCTGCTAGGGTGGCTAGTTGCACGGCTTCTTCGTTGCTTGGGTGTCGTTTTCCTGTTTTCCATTGGCTTATTACTTGCCTATCTATTCCCATTGCTTTTGCTAAGGCGTAATCGCTTTGCAAGGCTGCTCTGTTTTTAGCTTTTTCTACTAGCTCCATAATTTCCATTTTTTTATCTCCTTTTGTGTTGACAAAATAAACCGTTATAAATTTGTTGACAAGGTATCAATTTATACCTACTATTTGTCAGCGGTATAAATTTATACCGTTTAATAAGGGGCTAAAAAATGAACGATTTACAAGTTTTCAAAGCATGGCTTCAGAAGTATGAAGCTGAGTTGGTTAAATCAATTAAATCTAAGGATGACCT
>JARCRQ010000032.1 GCA_029850585.1 Sideroxydans sp. | reverse complement strand
GTGTGAGCAACACCCGCCGTTTTTTTACGCCTGTCAGTAGCGCAGCAGCGACGCGCTTTATGTTAGATGCTCAATGTTGTTGAGCTTGGCGTGCGAGATGGCGCGGGCTAAGGCGGCGACGGCCTCAACGCGCGAGAAACTTTTGCGCCATGCCAGTGCGATGCGCCGCGACGGGATGGGTTTAGCGAAGGGAATAATTTTGAGCAAGCGATTGCGGTAACGCGCGCCATTCGCGGAAGCGGGCAACACGGTAATCCCTAGACCCGATGCGACCATATTGCGTATGGTTTCTAATGATGTGCCTTGTTGCGCGGCGGAATTTTTGTGCGACAAATCGGGGCAGGCTTCATTCACTTGATTGCTAAAACAATGCCCAGAATCGAGCAGTAAAATACGTTCTTGAGCCAGCTCTTGCGCCTTGATAGTGCGCCGTGCCGCCCATGCATGCTGGCTGTTCACCACCACCTCGAAAGGCTCGTCGTATAAGGCTTGCGTGTGTATGCTGTTGTCACCAAACGGCAGCGCGATGATGATGACATCGAGCTTGCCATGGCGTAATAGCATCTCTAAATTTGCGGTGATATTTTCTTCAATTTCTAATGGCATCAGCGGCGCGATTTTTTTCAGTGCGGGTATCAGTTCGGGCAGCAAATAGGGCCCCGCGCTGTAGATGATGCCGATGCGTAATGTGCCGATTAGTTGGTCGCTACCTTGTGTGGCGATTTCGCGTATGTGTTGCGCGGCTTCTAAAGTGAGTTGCGCTTGTTCGATAATGCGTGCGCCTATAGGCGTGACGCGGATGTCGTTTTTGCCGCGCTCGAATATCGCCACGCCCAACTCTTGTTCGAGTTTTTGTATCGCCAGCGATAGCGCGGGTTGGCTGATAAAACACTGTTCAGCAGCGCGGCGAAAGTTAAGTTGTTGCGCCACGGCGACGATAAAACGCAGTTCGTTGAGGGTCATTACGCGCTCCTATGTAATTTAGATAATAAATCATTAGGCTTTATTTAATCAATTAGGCTTATCGCATTATTAGGCATAAATTGCGTGTGTCACATTCGACTAAACCAATTTTATTGAAGGAGAGCAACATGTCCAACGAAGCTAAATGTCCCTTTCATCACGGCGCGTCAACCAGCAGTGCGAGCCATCAATGGTGGCCGAACCAACTCAATCTAAACATCCTGCACCAGCATTCCATCCCGTCCAATCCGATGGGCGCAGATTTTAACTATGCCCAAGCATTCAACAAACTTAATCTCAAGGCGGTAAAAAAAGACCTCGTCGCGCTGATGACCGACTCGCAAGACTGGTGGCCTGCGGATTATGGTCACTATGGCCCGTTCTTTATTCGTATGGCATGGCATAGCGCGGGCACCTATCGCACGGGTGATGGTCGCGGCGGTGCGGGGCATGGCAATCAGCGTTTTGCGCCGCTCAACAGTTGGCCAGATAACGTCAATCTGGACAAGGCGCGCCGCCTGTTGTGGCCGATTAAACAAAAATATGGCAAGGCAATTTCTTGGGCGGATTTGATGATACTGACGGGCAATGTCGCCTTGGAATCTATGGGCTTCAAGACCTTTGGCTTTGCGGGTGGACGCGAGGATATGTATGCCCCAGAGCACGATATTTATTGGGGTAATGAAACCAAGTGGCTATCGGATGACGCACGTTATTCTGGCGAACGCGAGTTGGAAAATCCGCTCGCGGCGGTGCAAATGGGGCTGATTTACGTCAATCCAGAAGGTCCAGCTGGTAAGCCTGATCCACTCGCTTCGGCGCGCGACATTCGTGAGACTTTCGCACGCATGGCGATGAACGATGAAGAGACGGTCGCGCTCACCTGTGGTGGGCATACTTTTGGTAAAGCGCATGGTGCGGGGGATGCCGCATTAGTGGGTGCCGCACCTGAAGCGGCGGGCATCGCCGCGCAGGGCTTAGGGTGGCAATCGAGTTTCAAAAGCGGCAAAGGCGGCGACCAGATTGGTAGCGGTATCGAAGGCTCGTGGACACCTACGCCGACGCAGTGGGATATGAGCTATTTGGATATGTTGTTCGGCAATGAGTGGGAGTTGACTAAGAGTCCAGCGGGTGCGCAGCAGTGGACACCGCAGCAGGCGACCGCTAGCAACATGGCGCCTGCCGCACATGACGCTGCCAAGCGCGTGCCGATTATGATGACCACGGCGGACATGGCGATGCGCATGGATCCCGCTTACGCAAAAATCGCACGCCGTTTCCATAAAAACCCAGCGGAATTTGCCGATGCTTTTGCGCGTGCTTGGTTCAAATTGACGCACCGTGATTTAGGTCCTCGTTCGCGCTATTTAGGCAGCGAAGTACCCAAAGAAGCGTTGTTATGGCAAGACCCAATTCCCGCGCTAAATCACGCATTGATTAACGATGCAGAGGTCGCCGCGCTCAAGCGCAAAATTTTGGCGGCGGGTTTGAGCATTGCGCAATTGGTATCCACCGCATGGGCATCTGCATCCACCTTCCGTGGCTCGGATAAACGCGGTGGCGCGAATGGCGCACGTATTCGTCTCGCGCCACAAAAAGATTGGGCGGTGAATCAACCTGCGCAACTGGCAAAAGTGTTGGACGCACTCGTCGTCATCCAACGCGAATTTAATGCCGGTGGCAAGCAAGTATCGTTGGCAGATCTCATCGTACTGGCGGGCTGTGCAGCGGTAGAGCAGTCCGCCAAGAATGCGGGTCACGCGGTGAGTGTGCCTTTTGCACCCGGTCGCATGGATGCCACACAAGCGCAGACCGATGTGGAGTCTTTTGCCGTGCTTGAACCAATCGCCGATGGTTTTCGCAATTATCAAAAAGCGCAATACCGTGTTTCGGCAGAAGAACTACTGCTCGATAAGGCGCAATTGCTGACGTTGAGCGCGCCTGAAATGACCGTACTGCTTGGCGGCTTGCGCGTGCTGAATGCCAATGTTGGAGGCAGTCAGCAGGGTGTGTTCACGCAACGGCCAGAGGTGTTGAGCAATGATTTCTTTGTCAACTTGCTCGACATGAGTACGGTGTGGAATGCCGTGTCAAAAGATGACGCGGTGTTTGAAGGACGCGACCGCCACACGGGAAAAGTTAAATGGACGGGAACACGCGTTGATTTAATTTTTGGTTCGAACTCACAGTTGCGTGCTTTGGCGGAGGTTTATGCCAGCGCGGATGCCCAAGAAAAATTTATCCACGATTTTGTGGCGGCTTGGGGCAAGGTGATGAACCTAGACCGCTTTGATTTGGCGTGATTTAGGATGAGATAATTTAACGCTCAGTTGCCGCGTTGTTAGCCTCGATGCGGCACTGATAAAGGAGAAATATCATGCATACATTTTTATCGCAGCATATTTATTTACAGGATTTTGTGGCAGCATTAGCCATGCTGGGCTTAGGTTTAGAAGGCTATAGCGCAGATTCAGAATTGTCCGCAAGCAATCAATTCACCTAGAGGAGAACATCATGAGCAAAGTCGCAACGATTAACATCGGCATCTCGGAAGCGGATAGAAAAAAAGTCGCCGATGGTCTGTCGCGTATGTTGGCGGATACCTACACGCTGTATCTCAAGACGCACAATTTTCATTGGAATGTCACAGGACCCATGTTCCAAACCCTGCATCTGATGTTTATGGAGCAATACAACGAGAGCTGGCTGGCGGTGGATTTAATTGCCGAACGCATCCGCGCTTTAGGCTTTCCCGCACCAGGCAGTTACGCGCAATTCGCCGCGCTGACTGCAATAACAGAGAGCGCGGGTGTGCCGAAAGCGCGCGAAATGATTCAACAATTAGTTGCTGGGCAAGAAACGGTAACGCGTACCGCGCGTGAGATTTTGCCGATTGCTGAACAAGCGGGCGATCAACCGACCGTGGATCTACTTTCTGCGCGTATGGAAGTGCATGAAAAGAACGCTTGGATGCTTAGAAGTTTATTAGAGGAATAAGTTTGGCTAAAGTGATTTAACAGGGCGCGACTTCCGCGCTCTTTTTGTTGGTGCGCGCGTGCAAAAATCCGCTAAATCATTGACGCGCATAGGCGAACGTGTAACAGTCGCGCCACTTTTAGTTGAGGCAAAAAAAATGTTGACGATTTTGGTGATTAACTCAAAAGGTGGGTCGGGAAAAACCACGCTGACAACCAATTTGGCGAGCTATTACGCGAGTAAAAAATATCGCACCGCAATTATGGATTACGACCCGCAAGGGTCAAGTTTGCATTGGTTGCGTACGCGTAGTGGCGCGTTCGACATCATTCACGGTGCGAATGGCGCGCCCGCCAAAGGCGCAGTGACGCTGCATAGCAAGAGCTGGATACCCACCGATACTGAGGTGCTGATTATTGATGCCCCCGCTGGCACGACGGGTTTGTTGCTGAAAGATTTGGTGCGCAAAGCCAACTATATTTTGATTCCCGTCGCGCCCTCGCCGATTGATATTCATGCCACCGCGGACTTTATTAAAGACCTCTATTTAATCGGCGGCGCACTCACTGCCAAGGTGAAAATCGCGGTGGTGGCAAATCGAGTGCGCAATCGCAATTCTGCGGTATATGCCTCGCTGGAAAAATTTTTAGCCTCGTTGCGTTTGCCTTTTTTGACCAGCATCAGCGATTCAGAAGTGTATTTGCAAGCGGTGGAACAAGGCGTGGGCGTGTTTGAAATGGACGAGATGGCGAGCAACACCGAACGCCGCGAAATCGCCCCGATTTTGAAATGGCTAGAAGGCTCGTTCCCCAATCGCTACGGGGTGCGCGCGATTGATAACCTCATCAATTTAGAAAGTTCTAAACAGTACGCGGCGTATCGCGTGGTGCGAAAAATCTAGCGCGTTTTTGCAGCCGATTAACGCTTCGAGTTTTTGCTCTGTTGTTCGGCAAGTTCTTTTAGGAAATCCGCAATATCCCACTCGCAGCCGCCGCAACCAGACAGCGCGCCCGTCCATCTAGAAATTGCCTGAATATCTAAACCTTGCTCGAATAAGTTTTGAATATTGCCGCGCCGTGTGCCACTGCACTGGCACAAAACTTCATCGGTGGGTTTGCTTGCTTGACTCATTTGCTTGGTGTGTGATGGGCTGATAGCCGTGACATTTTATTTGAGCCAAAAATCCAAAGCGATACCTGCGAACACCGCCGCACCGAACCAGTTGTTGTGTAAAAAAGCCGCAAAGCATGGCTCGCGTAAACGATTTTTGATTAGCGTGTAGTGATATACCGCGATGCCAGCCGCTACCGCCAAACCTAAGTAATACGCGCTGCCTAAGCCGCTCATACGCCCCGCTACACCTAGCAAAATAATCGTCAGCGCGTAGCAACTAATCACCGCCAGCACATCGTATTTGCCGAAAAATAACGCTGAAGAATGGATGCCTAAATGCACGTCGTCGTCTCGATCGACCATGGCGTATTCGGTGTCGTAAGCAATCGCCCAAAACACATTGGCGAGCAACAGCACCCACGCGACAGGCGGCACTGTGTTTAGTGTTGCAGCGTATGCCATGGGAATGCCAAAGCCGAACGCGATGCCTAAATAGGCTTGCGGAATGGCAAAAAATCGTTTGGTATAGGGATAACTTGCGGCTAAAAAAACGGCGGGAATCGCCAGCCATAACGTCAGATTATTCAGCGGCAAAATTAACAGCCCAGCCGCGCAAGCCAAGCCCGCTGCCAGATACAACGCCTCGCGCGCCGACACGCGACCACTGGTAATCGGACGATCTTGAGTACGTTTTACATGAAGGTCTATGTCGCGGTCGGCGTAGTCGTTGATGACACATCCAGCGGAGCGCATCAGCACTGTGCCCAGCGTAAAAATCACCAAAATGAGTAGCGACGGATGACCGTTACTCGCCAGCCAAATCGTCCATAGCGTTGGCCATAGCAAGAGCAAAATGCCGATGGGTTTATGTAAACGCGTGAGTTGGATGTACAGGGTCAGACGTGCAGATAGTTTCATTTTTGTAAGCGCAGAATTTCAGGTAAAAAAACTTCAGTCACTAGCAAGGGTGCGTTGCGCAAAGTAAACAACGAGCGGCGCGCGTACAACACGGCAGGCGGATTTTTTAACGCGCGCGCAGCGCGTTGATACAAAGGGTGTGTGCTGCGTAACGCCTGATAATGCAAGGGCTGGCGGGTAATCAGCGGATGTGTGAACAACACGCTGCCGAGCGAGCGGTTGCCCAAACTACGCATCGCTTGCCACGCGCCGAGCAAACTTTTAGTTGCACACGCGCTATGCGCGAACACCACGGGCTGCTCATCCGCCAACAAAAAAACTTCGCGCGAATAAGCGAATTGGCGCGATGGAATTTTTAACACGCTGGACTCATCGTAAGCGATGCGCGCTAATCCGCCGCGCACTGGCTGCACGGAAAATTTTGCACACCGCTGCGCGATGCGTGCGGTGAGTGAGTCGTGGTCGTGCAGCCAAGGCGCGTAAGCGTTGGGCAAGTCGGGCAAGATTGTTGGCCAGTCGTGGCGGTTCATTTTTTTCGTTCACACATGAAGGTAATCCTGCTTATTCGACATCCAGCGATGCAAATGCGCGCGTGCCGCATCGGGAAACTCGCTGAGTAATTCGTCGGCGGTGGCGCGCGCCAAATCGAGTAGCTCTTCATCAACGGTAAGGTCGGCAAAACGCAGCATCGCCACGCCGCTTTGACGTGCGCCCAGCAATTCGCCAGGGCCGCGCAATTGCAAATCTTGTTGCGCGATGATGAAGCCGTCGGTGTTTTCAAAAATCACTTTGAGTCGCGCGCGCGCCAGTTCCGACACGGGCGATTGAAACATCAAAATGCAGGTGCTTTGCGCCGCGCCACGACCGACGCGACCACGCAGTTGATGTAGTTGTGCCAACCCCATGCGCTCGGCGTGTTCGATGACCATCAGGCTGGCATTGGGTACGTCCACGCCGACTTCGATGACGGTGGTGGCAACCAATAAATTTATTTCGCCCGCCTTGAATGCCGCCATGGTGCTGGCTTTCAAGGCGTTGTCTAATTTTCCATGCACCAGCCCAACGCTGAATTCAGGAAAAGTCTCGCTCAAAATGAGCTGCGTTTCCAAGGCGTTTTGCAATTCTAGCGTTTCGGATTCTTCAATCAGCGGACAAACCCAATACACTTGCTGCCCCGCTGCACACGCATCACGCACTTTTTCACACACCGCATCGCGGCGCGACTCGCTCACCAACTTGGTGATGATAGGCGTGCGTCCCGGCGGCAATTCGTCGATGACCGACACATCCAAATCGGCGTAGTAGCTCATCGCCAAGGTGCGCGGGATAGGCGTCGCGCTCATCATTAACTGGTGGGGTTCTTGCGATTGTGATTGAGGAATTTCCTCTGTCCGTTCGCCTCGAGAATTTTTGCCTTTATTGCGCAACGCTAACCGTTGTTGCACGCCGAATTTGTGTTGCTCATCGACAATGACCAAGCCTAAATTTTTGAATTCCACGCTGGCTTGAAACAGCGCGTGCGTGCCGACGGCGATTTGCGTTGTTCCTGCGGCGATGGCTGCTGTTGCGAGCGTTTTATCTTTTTTCTTCATGCTGCCCGACAACCACACGGGCTCTAAGCCCAATGGTATCAACCATTCGCGCAGCTTGAGGTAATGCTGTTCGGCGAGGATTTCGGTCGGTGCCATAAACGCAACTTGATAGCCCTTGGCGATGGCTTGCAGCGCGGCGAGTGCCGCGACAATGGTTTTGCCGCTGCCCACATCGCCGAGCAGCAGTCGCTGCATGGGATGCGCTTGCTCTAAGTCGTGCGAGATTTCCGCCAGCACTTTTTGCTGCGCTTTTGTCAGTGCAAATGGCAGAGCTTTGAGCAGTTGATGGGTGAGCGTTTTCTTCGCTTTGAGTGCGGGTGCGCGACGTTTGCCGCGCTCGCGATGATGCACGCGCATGGAGAGTTGCTGTGCCAATAATTCGTCGAATTTAATGCGTTGCCAAGCGGCGTGATCGCGTTGTTCTAGGGCGCTAGCTGAGACATCTGGGGGCGGGCTGTGCAGCAATTTCACGCTGTCGGAAAAGCTCGCCAATTGCAATTTATCCAGCACGACTGCGGGCAAGGTTTCGCGTAGTGGTAACACCTCCAGCGCGTTGCCGATGAGCTTGCGCAAGATGGTTTGCGAGAGTCCGGCTGTGGTCGGATAAATCGGCGTGAGGCTGCTATTAAGCGGCGTGTCTTCGTCCGCCGCGCGGCATTTTGCGTGCACCATTTCCATGCCGTAAAAGCCCATGCGCGCCTCGCCGATGGCGCGTATTGCTTTGCCGACGGCAAGTTGTTTTTGTTGGCTGGGATAGAAATTCAAAAAGCGTAAATACAGTTCGCCGTTGTTGTCCTCTAAGCGGCACACCAGCGTGCGACGCGGCTTATAAATCACCTCGCTATGCGTGATGATGCCTTGCACCTGCGCCGTCTCGCCAGCCTGCACCGTGTCTATAGGAGCGAGATGGGTTTCGTCCTCATAGCGCAACGGCAGATGCAGCAACAAATCACTGCGGTGATGGATGCCGAGTTTGGCAAGTTTCGCCAAGGTGGCGGGAGAAATTTTGCTCGGCGTAGTCAATCGCGTTGAACCAATTAGGTCGCGTTTTTCACGCGCACGATGCGTACCACTTCGGGGATTTTACGCAGGCTGCGCATGACGCTGGCTAAGTGCATACGGTGGCTCACTTCCAGCGTGAAGAACAAGGCGGTGTAGTCGCCTTCGTTAGTGAAATTGACGTTTTCGATGTTGGATTCGGCTTCCGAAATTGCTGCCGCGACTTTCGCTAACACGCCGCGCTGATTGGCGACCAGCAATTTAATCGCCACCACAAAAGTGCGATTGATAGCCTTGTCCCACGCCACATCTAGCCACTGCTCGCCGCTGCGTCCTTTATGCAAAGTCGGGCAGTCGTGGGTGTGTACCACCAAGCCCAGTCCGCTTTTAATCACGCCAATAATCGGGTCGCCAGGAATCGGGCGGCAACATTTAGCGAATTGCACCGCCATGCCTTCGGTGCCTTGAATGGTGATGACCGAGCTAATCGGCGTGTTGCCAGGCGGCGTGTCGGCGAGCTGCGCCAGCTGTCTTGCCACCACCATATTGAGGCGGCGACCTAGCCCAATATCCGCCAATAATTCTTGTTTAGTTTTAATGCCCGTGTCGCGCAGTAGCTTCAGCCATTGCGCTTCTTCGATGTCGGTAATTTTTAAGTGCAGGCTGTGCAAGGCTTGATTTAATAAGCGTTCGCCCAAACTCGCCGACTCACCCGAGTGCATGGTCTTTAAGAAATGGCGGATATGTCCGCGCGCTTTACTGGTGTGTACATAGCCCAGCCAAGCGGGGTTGGGATTGGCGTGCGGCGCGGTGATAATTTCCACGCGATCGCCATTGCGTAGCTCGGTTCGCAACGGCACTTGCTCGTGATTGATGCGCGCCGCGATGCAGCGATCGCCGATGTCGGTGTGTACGCTATACGCAAAATCGACGATGGTCGCGCCGCGCGGCAAGGACAAAATTTTGCCTTTGGGCGTGAACACATACACCGCATCGGGGAATAAATCGACTTTGAGATGCTCTAAAAACTCGGCTGAATCGTTGCTTTGCGACAGGCTTTCCAGCAAGTCTTGTAGCCACTGATGGGTCTTCTTATGCAGCTCATTGATTGAGTCGTGTCCACTCTTATACAGCCAATGTGAAGCCACGCCCGCATCGGCAATTTTGTGCATTTCGTGGGTGCGAATTTGAATCTCAATCGGCGTGCCGAAGGGGCCAAATAAGGTGGTGTGCAGCGACTGGTAACCATTGGTTTTTTGAATCGCAATGTAGTCTTTGAACTTACCCGGAATCGGGTTGTATAAACCGTGCAGTGCGCCCATCGCCACATAGCAACTGCTGGCATCTTTCACCAACACGCGGAAGCCATAAATATCCAGCACTTCGGCGAACGCAAGTGACTTGCTCTGCATTTTTTTGTAGATGCTGTAGATGTCTTTTTCGCGCCCACTCACATCGGCTTCGACTTGCCATTCGACTAAGCGACTGCGCAGGCTATCGAGAATTTTATTGACTACTTCGCGCCGATTGCCGCGCGCAATTTTGAGGGCTTTTGCCAACACGTTATAGCGATTCGGATGCAGATATTTGAAACTTAAATTTTGCAGCTCGTGGTGGATGTCGTGCAAGCCCAAACGATTCGCAATCGGCGCGTAAATCTCCATGGTTTCGCGCGCGATGCGTTCCGATTTTTCCGCCGACATCGCGCCTAGCGTGCGCATATTGTGCAGACGATCGGCGAGCTTAATCAGAATCACGCGCACATCGCGCGCCATCGCCAATAGCATTTTGCGGAAGTTTTCAGCTTGCGCATCTTCACGCGTTTCAAACTGAATTTTGTCCAGTTTGCTCAAGCCTTCAACCAGCTCGGCAACGGGCGCACCAAACTTTTCCGCGACTTGTGCGGTGGTGATGGTGGTGTCTTCGACCACGTCGTGCAGTAAGGCGGCGATGATGGCTTGTACATCCAAATGCAGTGGCGCGAGGATGCGTGCGACTGCAATCGGATGCGTCACATACGCCTCGCCCGAATGACGCATTTGTCCTTCGTGAGCGGCGCGGCTGTAAGCAATTGCCGCGCGCACATGATCAACATCCTGCGGTTTAAGGTAGGAGGAAACTTCGGTGATAAGGAGTTCAGCGTCCGCCATGATTTAACGGTGGGAGGGGTAATACAGTAGATAAGGGTGTCTCAGAAAACACTCATTATTTTGTGCGAACAACGCAGCGCGACCCAGTGAATCTAGCCAGCAAATCGCAATGTGACTGTGCGCAAATTAGCGTTTTATGAGATGCCCTTTTAGGCCATGCCGCGATTGAGGATTTCCTTACCCACTTTGCCTTCGCTGATTTCGCGCAAGGCAACGACAGTAGGTTTGTCTTTGCTTTCTTCCACCAAGTGCGTCGCGCCATTGGCGATTTGACGCGCGCGATACGCGGCAGCCAAGGTTAGTTCAAAGCGATTAGGGATTTGTGACAGACATTCTTCGACGGTAATACGAGCCATGATTTACTCCGGTTTTTGTAGTTGATTGATAAGGGTTTGGTAACGTGCTAACTGCTTGCTGCAAGTGAGTTTGGCACTGAGAACCACGGCGTTCAGCTCTTGCAAAGCGTGGTTCAAATCGTCGTTAATAATAACATAATCGAATTCTGCGACGTGCGCGACATCGACTTGTGCCGCCGCCATGCGCGTGGCAATCACGTCAGGATGGTCGGTGGCGCGCCCCGTTAAACGCTGACGCAGCGCGGCAAGCGAGGGGGGCAAAATAAAAATGTTAATCGCTTTAGGGAAAATTTTGCGCACTTGTTGCGCGCCTTGCCAGTCAATTTCTAACAAGATGTCGCGCCCCTTGGCAATTTCTTGGGTAATCCAAGTTTGCGAGGTGCCGTAAAAGTTGCCATACACTTCCGCGCTCTCTAAAAAATCGCCGTGCATTTGCATGGCGATAAATTTTTCACGCGTGACAAAGTGATAATGTTTGCCATCAACTTCACCCGCACGAGCGCCGCGCGAGGTGTATGAAACCGATAAATCAATTTCAGGATTGAGCTTGAGTAAAGCCCCGACCAAGCTGGTCTTGCCGGCTCCCGATGGCGCACTAACGATAAATAAATTTCCTGACATAACGCGCTCCAATCTAAAAGTATTTTTGCTTTGCCGATTACGCATCCATGATTGCCAGCGTGTCGTGCTGAGCAAGAACGGATGCCTAATTCGTGGACTAAGTTGCTGTTCTTACGCTAGGCGTTTCAACCTTGTACCACCAGGCATACAGCGCGGGTAGGTAGAGCAAGGTTAAGAAGGTGGCAACTAACAAGCCACCCATAATCACGACCGCTAACGGCCCCCAAAATACGCTGCGGGTGAGCGGTATCATCGCCAAAATCGCCGCCGCTGCGGTGAGCATAATGGGACGGAAACGGCGCACCGTGGCTTCGACGATCGCGTCATAGCGCGTCGCACCCGCAGTGATGTCCTGACCGATTTGATCGAGCAAAATAACCGAGTTGCGCATAATCATGCCCGCCAGCGAAATCATCCCCAGCATGGCGACAAAGCCAAACGGTACATGGAATAACAGCAGTGAGGCGGTCACGCCGATGATACCGAGCGGCGCGGTGAGTAACGCTAAAATTACCAAACTAAAACGCTGTAATTGCAGCATCAGCAAGCTGACAATCAGCAAAGCAGTCAGTGGCAGCACGGCAATAATCGAGTCGGTCGCCTGCTCATCGCCTTCTAATGCGCCGCCGACTTCGATGCGATAACCGACAGGCAAAGTGCTGCGCAAGGTTTCAATTTTTGCGTTAATCGCGCTGCTCACATCGGGCGCGCTGATGTTGTCGGGTACCTCGCCGCGCACCGTTACGACAGGCAAACGATTCATGCGCCAGATGATGCCGTCTTCCTCGGCGGCACTCACGGTGGCGATGTCGCTCAGTGCCACAAATTCACCGTTCGGGGTGCGGATTGCCAGCTTGGTTAAGGCCGCAGGATTGTTGCGGTCAGCGGCGGTGGTGCGCGCCACAATTTCGATGCGCTTCTCACCTTCGCGCAAACTGGACACCGATACACCCGTCAACAAGGCTTGCAAATTACGCGAAACCGATTGCGACGACAGCCCCAACGCACGGGCTTTTTCTTGATCAACATCGACATTCACCACGCGTATTTTTTGGTTGGAATCGACGCTGACATTTTTGGTATGCGGATTCGCTTTGACCAGTTTTTCGACCTCGGCGGCGATGCGGTAAAGCTGCTCAGTGTCTTTGCCTGTCACCCGAAACTGCACGGGATAGCCCACTGGTGGACCATTTTCTAAACGCGCAATACGAATACCGAATTCGGCGTAGTCGCGCGTCAAAATTTGTCGCACTTCACGCAACACGGCTTCACGCGCTTTAAGGTCAGTAGGCGTAATCACGATTTGTGCGTAGTTGACAGCGGGCAGGGTTAAATCCAGCGGCAAATAAAAACGCGGCGTGCTGCCACCGATGTAGCTGGTGACGTTCTGGATGCCTTTGATGGCGAGTAATTGTTTTTCTAGCGCGCTGGTCAAGCCTTCTGTGGCAGCAAAGGTTGAGCCTTCGGGCAGCCACACATCCATCAATAATTCAGGGCGTTCTGAGGGTGGGAAAAATTCTTGTTCAACCTGACTATAGCCTGCCACCGCCAGCAAAAATGTTGCGAGGGTGAGTGCCAGCACGGTTTTTTTGCGCCACAAACACCAGCGCACCAAGCGGCGGAAATGTTGGTAAAAGCCTTGCTGGTAATGGCTGTCGCAACTGACACCTTGTTTGTGCTTACGCAGTAAGCGATAGCCCATCAGTGGCGTGAAAATCACCGCCACCAACCAAGACACCAGCAGCGCGATGCTGACCACGGCGCAAATCGCAATCGTATATTCGCCAGCCGAGGACTTCGCTAGCCCCACGGGTAAAAATGCAGCGGCAGTAATCAGCGTACCTGTCAACATCGGGAAAGCCGTGCTGCTATAGGCATAGCTGGCAGCGTGAAATTTGCTATAACCCTGCGCCAATTTTACTTGCATCATTTCTACTGCAATCATTGCGTCATCGACTAACAGACCTAAGGCAATAATCAGCGCGCCGAGTGAGACGCGATGCAGGGCGATACCTAGCGCGTTCATCACTAAAAATGTGCCCGCCAAAACAATCGGAATCGACAAGCCCACCACCAAGCCAGCGCGCAGTCCAAGGCTGACAAAACTCACCGCCAGTACGATGGCTAAGGCTTCTAGCAGGGCGCGCATAAAGTCGTTGATGGCGAGTTTGACCACATGAGCTTGGTCTGCCACTTGGGTGATGGTGACGCTGGTGGGCAGCAGCGTTTTGATATGCCGCATTTCGTGCGCCAAATCTTTACCGAAAAGTGTCACATCGCCTTGCTCCGCCATCGACACCGCCAGTGCGATGGCGGCTTTGCCTTGATTATGAACTTTGAACGATGCCGGGTTGGCATAGCCGCGATAGACGTGGCAAATGTCGCCGAGGCGGTAAATTTTGCCTGCCGCATTGATGCCGATGTCCTGAATGCTTTTGAGCGATTTGAAATCACCACTGACACGCAGCCGTGTGATACCCGCATGTGAGACCAGCTCACCTGCGGGTTCCATGGCGTTTTGCGCCTTGAGCGCGGCGGACACTTGTAGCGGATCAAGATGCAAAGCCGCCATTTTTTGGCTAGAAAACTCGATATAAATTTTTTCCGCTTGCGCACCTAGGCTGCGCACTTTGCTGACGTTCGTCACGGTGAGTAAGGCTTCGCGCGCGATATTCACTTGCGTAGCAAGTTTGGCGTTATCGAGCGTGTCCGAGCTAAACGCGTAAATCGCGCTGGCAGTATTGCCAAAGTCATCATTGATAATGGGCAGCCCCACGCCCTCTGGCAAGGTGTCGCGCAAGTCTGCCAAAGTCTTACGCACGCTATACCAAGATTTATCCAAGGCGGCGGGCGGCATCGCATCTTTGAGCGTGACAAAAATCACCGCCTCACCTGCTTCCGAATAGCTGCTGACGTTATCTAGCCAAGGCGTTTCTTGTAGCTTGCGCTCAATGCGATCGACCACTTGGTGCTCGATTTCTTGTGCCGATGCGCCTGCCCAGCGCAATTTAATCGTCATTACCTTAAAGGTAAAATCAGGGTCTTCTTTTTGTCCTAGTTGTGCGTAGGCGACGCAGCCCGCCAGCAGCAAGGCGCACAGCGCGTAGAGCATCAAGGCCTGATGTTTGAGTGCCCAAGCGGACAGGTTGTAAGGGGAAATAGGCGCGGGCATTTATTCGAGATTTTGGATTTGTTCACGCATTTGTTCGATGAGAATTTTCATCTCCATCGCGCTGCGCGAGACTTCGGCATCGACGGATTTGGAGCCTAGCGTGTTGGCTTCGCGGTTGAGTTCTTGCATTAAAAAATCTAAGCGTTTACCCACTGCGCCACCCGCCGCTACAACGCGGCGCAGCTCAGACAGGTGGCTGGCAAGCCGTGACAGCTCTTCATCCACGTCAATTTTGCTGGCGAATAAAGCGATTTCTTGTTTGATGCGTTCGTCGTCGCGCTGCGTTAAAGCCTCGCATAAACGACTGATGAGCTTATTTTCAAAGGCTTTGATGGCGGCGGGAACATGTGGCGCAACGCTGTTGCGCAAGGCTTCGATGGCTGCGACGCGTTGCAATAAAAACGCGCCGAGTTTTGCGCCTTCGCGCGCGCGCGACGCAGAAAATTCGTCTAAGCAACTTTTTACGGAGTTGAGGATGTGGTTGCGTAACTCATCATCGCGATAATGGGCACTCGCCAACATGCCGCGCCATTGCAGCACTTCATGCACGCTCAAACTTGCCGCGTTGGGCAAAGTGGCTTGTACTTGCTCATTCCATAAGCTGAGTTTTTGCAATAAATTTTGATTGAGTGAGATGCCGTTAGCGACATTGCGCGCCGTGTAGTTGATACGACATTCGATTTTGCCGCGCTGTAATTGGCTGGCGAGTAATTCGCGTAACGCGCCTTCTAAGCCACGCAGCTCATCAGGCATTTTCAGTTGCACATCGAGATAGCGATAGTTCACCGCACGCAGCTCGACACTCAGCGAGCCGCCCGCAAAGTCGGCGTGGGTGTTGGCGTAGCCTGTCATACTGAGAATCATGTAAGCCTCTGAAATTGTGATGTGTGTGGTGTGCCTAAATAAAAGGCTGTGCGGCGGGCGCGCATTATATTACGATTGCGCCCTTTTTCGAGAGCTTCGGCTGTCATCTTCTGACTCATTCATGAAATTTTCCGTCCATCAAGCCAGTCTCATTGGCGATCGTAAATACAATCAAGATCGCGTGGCGTTCGCTTACAGCCAACACGCCGTACTCTTGGTGTTGGCCGACGGCATGGGCGGACATTCGCATGGCGAATTAGCAGCGGGTATTGCGATTGAGGTTTTTATCGACGCGTTTACGCGTCAGGGCAATCTAGCTTTTGCTGACGCGCAAGATTTTTTGGTGACCACCCTGCACGCCGCGCATCAAGGCATCATGCAATTGCCCAATGACAAAGATGTCGGTTTCCCTGGCACAACTTGTGTTGTCGCACTGATTCAAGATGGCGTGATGTATAGCGCGTATGCGGGCGACTCGCGTTTGTATGTGTTGCGTGAACACGCGGTATTGCATCGCACCCGTGATCATTCCATGGTGCAGCAGTGGGTGGATTGGGGCGTGATTTCCGAAGAAGAAGGGCGCGTACATCCGCGTCGCAATCAAATTACCAATTGCTTAGGCGGCATCGAAGAAATGTTTTATGCCGAATCGTGCGCGGCTGTGCCGCTGCAATCGGGCGATCGCGTGTTGCTGTGTAGCGATGGTTTGTGGGGGCCGTTCAGTGATGATGAAATTGCGACCTCACTCAAAACCGCCAGCGATAGCGAGCTCAATAGTTTGATGCTCGCCGCGCATCAGCGCGAAGGCGGACGCTCTGACAACATCACGGGTGTCGTGCTGGCGTGGGATGAGTCGCAAGATGATAAAACTACCGAACAAGTGGTCACAGCGGTGCTAGATATTGCGTAAGGAAGCGAGTTGCGCCTTGCTGCTCGCTTGAGCCACACCGAACCCATTGTGCAGTATGTTGAGCTGCGACCGCACACGCTACCTCCAACCCGCTAGTTGCGACTAGCTTTTTTCCTCTTACCACCGCCCCTTTTTCTTATGCGCCCAAGTTCTCGTCAGCCCAATCAACTCCGCGATATTCGCATCACCCGTCACTACACCAAACACGCCGAAGGCTCGGTGCTGATTGAGTGCGGCGACACTAAAGTTATCTGCACCGCCAGCGTGGAAGAAAAAGTGCCGCCGCACAAAAAAGGTTCGGGCGAAGGTTGGGTAACCGCCGAATATGGCATGTTGCCGCGCTCCACGGGTAGCCGCATGAGCCGCGAAGCGGCGAAGGGAAAACAGTCTGGGCGCACCCAAGAAATTCAACGCTTAATTGGGCGCAGTTTGCGTGCCGTGGTGGATTTGAAAAAGTTAGGCGAACGCACTATCCAAATTGACTGCGACGTGATTCAAGCCGATGGCGGCACCCGCACCGCCAGCATCACAGGTGCATTCGTCGCGCTGCACGATGCCGTGACGGGCTTGCTGGCTAAGGGTTTGCTGGCGGAATCACCGCTCAACGATTTTATCGCCGCGATTTCGGTGGGGATGGTTGACGGCAAAGCGGTGCTGGATTTGGATTATGTTGAAGACTCGGCGTGCGACACGGATATGAACGTGGTGATGTTGGGCCGCGGGCATTTTGTTGAAGTGCAAGGCACGGCGGAAGGCTATGCGTTTTCGCGTGATGAGATGAATGCGCTGCTCGATTTAGCCCAAAGCGGCATTGCCGATTTAATCAAAATGCAGCGCGAAGTTTTGGCTAAATAAAATCAAAAAACTCGTCCGCAGATTACCCCGATTTTTTGATAGGCTTTGCCTTTAAGCTGTGTGAATCTGGGTAATCTGAGAGCGAAATGTTTTTCGTCTTTTAGGGAATAGCAAAATGAAAAAACTCGTTATCGCATCCAACAATCCTGGCAAGTTGCTTGAGTTTCAAACCTTGCTCGCGCCACTAGGTATCGAAGTGGTCACGCAAGCGCAACTTGGCATCAAAGAAGCCGAAGAGCCGCATCTCACTTTTATTGAAAACGCTTTGGCCAAAGCACGCCATGTCAGTCGTGAAAGCGGTTTGCCCGCTCTCGCTGACGATTCTGGCATTTGTGTAGCGGCCTTGAAAGGCTTGCCGGGCGTGATTTCGGCGCGATTTTCGGGCTTGCCGAGCAACGATGAACGTAACAACAAAGCCTTGTTACAAGCTATGCAGCCGCACAGCGATCGCCGCGCCCACTATGCCTGCGTATTAGTGTTGATGCGATCCGCAGGCGATGCGCAACCGCTGATTGCCGAGGGTGAGTGGCACGGTGAAATCGCCCGCGAAGCACGCGGCACAGGCGGCTTCGGCTACGACCCACTGTTCTGGTTGCCAGATCTAAACAAGATGAGCTCTGAGTTATCGCGCGAAGAAAAAGATGCCGTGAGTCATCGCGGCAAGGCAATAAAAGTGTTGTTGGAGAAGTTAAAAGCGTAGGGCGCAAGCGTTGAGCCGAATGAAAGCAGGGCTGTCATGCGCTGCTCTTAATGAATCGGAGGGCAGCAGCCCTCCCTACCCAATCCCCCATGATTACGCACCCGCTACAACCCATTTTGCCCACCTCACAAACCTTGACCTTCAAGGCATTGCCGCCGTTGTCGCTGTACATTCACATCCCCTGGTGCGTGAAAAAATGTCCGTATTGCGATTTTAATTCGCATGAAGCGCGCAGCGGCGGCGGGGTTTCGGCTGAATTAGAACAGCAATATGTCGCCGCCCTCGTGCGCGATTTGGAAATGGCGTTGCCGCAAATTTGGGGGCGCAAGGTTTATACGGTATTTTTTGGTGGTGGTACGCCGAGCTTATTGAGCGGGGCGGCAATCGCGGAAATTTTGCGCAATGTGCGTATGTTGTTGCCTTTAGATTTGAATGCGGAAATTACTTTAGAGGCGAATCCTGGCACCGTGGAGGCCAATAAATTTGCGGCGTTCCGCGATGCGGGCGTGAATCGTTTGTCGATGGGGATACAGAGTTTTAACGATGCGCATTTGCAAGTTTTGGGACGCATCCATTCTGCCGCTGAAGCGCGTCGCGCCATCGAAATTGCGCAATATTATTTTGATAACTTCAATCTCGATTTGATGTACGCACTGCCTAAGCAAACATTGAGCGAAGCCTTGCAAGATGTACGCAGCGCGCTGAGTTTCGCGCCCAAACATTTGTCGTGTTATCACCTCACCCTTGAGCCAAACACGCTGTTTCATCGCAACCCGCCTAGCTTGCCCGACGATGATGCGAGTAGCGATATGCAGCAAGCTATCGAAAATTTGCTCGCAGAAAATGGCTACGAGCATTACGAAACTTCGGCGTTTGCGCAGCCCAATCAACGCGCCAAGCACAATGTTAATTATTGGAAATTTGGCGACTATTTAGGCATCGGTGCGGGCGCGCATTCCAAGTTGAGTTTCCCTGACAAAATCATTCGTCAAGTGCGCTACAAACAGCCGCAAGCCTATATGCATAAAGTGTCGCAAGGCGCGCCCATACAAACTGAAAACCAAGTCAGGCGCGCCGAAATCCCCTTTGAGTTTATGCTCAATGCCTTGCGTTTGAATCAAGGTTTTGATGCGACTTTATTTACTGAGCGCACCAGCTTGTCTTTGCTCAGTATCCAGCGTGAATTAAATGAAGCGCAGCAACGCGGCTTATTATTCCGCGACCACCAGCGCATCGCGCCCACGCCGCAAGGACAACGCTTCTTGAATGATTTGCTAGAAATTTTTCTGGCGTGAGTGGGGGCGTAAAAAAAGCGCGCTGATTGCTCAGCGCGCTTGTTACACGAGGCTCTTTAGCCTTGTGCGCAGCTCGTCATAAACTGCTTACGTTCCTCACCTTTTAGATGTTTCTTATGCGCTTGTTTGGCGCAAGATTTTTTGCTATTTGGTTTGGCTGTCGCAACAGGTGCGCTAGTCGCAACAACTTTTGCCACTGGTTTGGCATGATGTACAACAGGCGCGGGAGCTGCCGCTGGGCTTGCATTAGCGACTTTTTGCGCTTCCGCAGCGGCTTCGTTTTTGGTCATGCATTCGTTCATGTAACCTGGTTTGTTCACCCCTGCTTTTTTCATGTTCTTTTCATTTTGCGCGCAGCTTTCTTGCTTGTTCTTTTGTGTCACCGCTTGAACATTGGCAGGTGAGCTGACTTGTGCGAGGCAAGAGGTCAAAAATGCTTGGCGCGCTTCAGGTTTGACTTGTTGACTTTTTGCTTCGCAATCTTGACCAACTTGTGCGGCAGACACGCTAAAAGACAACAACAGACATTGCACTGCAAAAATAATACGTTTCATATTGAATCATCCTTGTACGTTTAACGGATGCGCAGTGTAACCGTATTAAAAGTTTGCTGACAACTGCCAAAATAACTAGATATTTTATTGGTAACTCAAATAGTTAAATTAAAACCTTATGTTCCATGGCTTGCGTAGCATTTGCTAATAAATTGCTTATACAAACCCTGCTTACTATTTGACCAATCAGCACTTTTCAAACTATAGTCTGCTTATGGAAAGTCAATTGAACGCCCTTGAAACTAAACTTGCCCAGCTTGTTGCGATGAGCATGCAGTTGCGCGCTGAAAACCATCAGCTCCGTCAAGACTTGGCGCAAGTCCGCAGTCAGCAGCGCGTGATGGGCGATAACATGGATAACGCGAGTGCGCGCCTAGAAAAAATCCTCCTTAGTTTGCCAGACGACCTGCCATGAGCGATGCCATTAAAACCTTAGATATTAAGTTGCTAGACCGCGAAATTCGTGTCGCTTGTCCTGAAGAAGAGCGCGGCGAATTACTTGATGCGGTTGCGTATTTGGATGGCAAAATGCGCGAAATTCGTGACGCGGGAAAAATCGCCAGCGTTGAGCGCATTGCCTTGATGGCGGCACTAAATATCACCCACGAATTACTCAAAACTAAAGTCGGGCGCGGATTTGATTTGGCTGACTTTACGCGTAGAATGGCCGCCATGCAGGCAGCGATAGACACGGCGTTAGCCGAACAAGAAACGCTGTTTTAGAGTTGTTCCCCTGCGGTATTGGTGATTCATCATTCTCTGAACCAATAAGCTCTGCTTAAGGTTGCAACTTATACCGTCGCTGTTGTGAATGTCCCTTGCGGATAATCCTGATGCGACCAAGAAGCAACCCACTTGAACCCAGGTTCAAGATTTGAATCACTGGTACAGGCAGGGGACTTTTTTTAATGCGACCTTACGGGGTCGCATTTTTTTCGTGATGACCTAGGGGGCAAGCAAATGCGCTATTGGCTAATGAAATCTGAACCAGGCGATGTCAGCATTGACCATCTCGCTAGCTTTGCTGAGCAAACCGTGGCTTGGTATGGGGTGCGCAATTATTTGGCGCGTAATTTTATGCGTGACCAAATGACGGTCGGTGATGGGGTGTTGTTTTATCACTCCAATTGCAAAGTGCCGGGTATCGCAGGCATTGCCAAAGTCAGCAGCGTTGCCTACCCCGATGCCACCCAGTTCGACCAAAAAAGTAAATATTTTGACGAGAAAGCGACCCAAGAAATGCCACGTTGGTTCAATGTCGATGTGCAGTTGGTGAAAAAAATTGCCCATATTTCACTAGATGAAATGCGCCAGCATGAGGCTCTGGAAAACATGCGTACTTTGCAACGCGGCAATCGTTTGTCGATTACGCCTATTGACCCTGCCGAGTGGAAATATATTTTGCAGCACTTGGTGCGCGACTGACATGGAATGGTATCTCGCCTATTTGCTGCTCGGCGCGCTGGTGGGATTTTTCGCGGGATTATTGGGTATCGGCGGCGGCTTGTTGCTGGTGCCTGTATTGAGTTTTTTGTTTGAGGCGCAACACTTAGCCGAGGGCAATCATTTGCATTTTGCCCTCGGTACGGCGATGGCGGCGATTCTTTACACCGCCGCTGCCAGTGCTCATGCGCATCATCAACGTGGTGCAGTGAATACGACGGTGGTGCGCAGCATGACGCCCGCTTTGCTCATCGGCACACTGTTTGGCAGTTTGTTCGCGACGCAGATTTCGCCGCGTTACATCACTTTGTTTTTTGCGTTGTTTGTCTATGCTGCTGCCGCGCAAATGCTCCTCGCGTTTAAGCCTCGCCCCACTCGACAGCTACCCAGTCGCGTAGGTTTAAGTTTGGTCGGAATCGCTATCGGCGCGATAAGTAGTTTGGTGTCGATTGGCGGCGGCACGTTAAGCGTGCCGTATTTACAGTGGCATAACGTGCCGTTCAAACACGCCATCGGCACGTCGGCTGCGCTAGGATTTCCCATCGCCTTGGGCGGCACGTTGGGCTATATCGTTACTGGCTTGAGTTTAGTAAACGCACCGAGTGGCGCGTTAGGCTTTGTCTATTTGCCCGCCTTTTTCTTGCTGGCAGCAGGCAGTTTATTCACCACTCCTCTGGGTGCTGCCGCCGCACATCGCTTACCGCTAAGCTGGCTGCGCCGCGCATTTGCGCTGTTGCTGGTGGGCTTGGCAAGCAATATGTTACTCAAGGTATTCGGCTAGACCGTTATGTTGTTTACGCGCATCTTCAATCAAATTTTATTTTTGCCATGACTGCTACTTTGTTACCTGACGATTTAATCAATACCGCCACGCAGCATGTGCGCAACATTGTTAATGAGGCAATTGAATTTCGTGCGCCGCAGCGTGCCGTTTTGGTATTTGATGCGGATAGCGAACTGGCGGTTATTTTGAGCGAGGCGTATCGCCGCTGCTTGCCTGGCGCGCTGTGCATAGCCTTCGATGCAGAAGCGAGTGATGCCGTATTGGCGGCGTTTGCACAATTAGCGGCAGGGGATTTGGTGGTATTGATTCAGTCTAGTAGTTTCCGTTTGAATGAATTTCGCATCCGCGTGGAGCTGTTTAAGCGCGGCTTAAAAGTGATTGAGCATCCGCATCTGGGGCGTATGACGGGCAATGAAGTTGCGCCCTATATAGATTCTTTAGCGTATGACCCGCATTATTATCGACGCGTCGGTGCGGCGTTAAAGCAGCGCATTGATGTCGCCGCTCATGCGCGTATCGACAGCGGTGGTGGGGCGCAGCTACATTTTTCTGGTGCGCTTGAGTCGGCTAAATTAAATGTCGGCGATTATCGCGGCATGGCGAATGTGGGCGGACAGTTTCCGATCGGCGAAGTTTTTACCGAAGCGCAGGACTTGCGCGCGGTGCATGGGCAAGTGCGCATTTTCGTATTTGGCGATACGCGTTTTGCCGTGAATGAACCCACCCTGCCGATTACCTTAGAAATAGCACAAGGGCAGGTTGTCGCTGCGCACGACTCCACGCCTGAATTTGATTTGGTGTTAGCGCAAATACGCGCCGATGAAGGTTGTGTGTGGGTGCGCGAACTAGGGCTGGGGCTTAATCGCGCCTTTACTCAGCAACGTAAAGTAAGCGACATCGGCACTTACGAGCGCATGTGCGGCATCCATTTATCGCTGGGCGCCAAGCACGGCGTGTACAGCAAGCCTTACATACGCCGCGCCAGCGCGAAATATCATGTCGATGTGTTTGCGGTGAGCGAAGCGGTCTGGCTGGGCGATGAGCAGGTCTATCGTGATGGAGCTTGGGTTGTTTAGAGTGGGACGCGCGGGGTAAAAGTTAGGAATAAATGACCAGCAGCATTGCCTCACCAAATAAAAAATAACATTTTTACACTCTTTGATTGACCGAATAGGGCAGATACACTATTATGCGCGGCCTTCGGAGAGGTGGCCGAGTGGTCGAAGGCACTCCCCTGCTAAGGGAGCATCCGGGCATAAACCTGGATCGAGGGTTCGAATCCCTCCTTCTCCGCCAAGGCAACTAACACCGTAACAAAACGCGCCCGTAGCTCAGCTGGATAGAGTACTTGGCTACGAACCAAGGGGTCAGGAGTTCGAATCTCTTCGGGCGCACCAATAAGAAAAAAGGCTTACAGCTTAATCACTGTAAGCCTTTTTTCTTGCCTATCGTTTGTCTGTTGGCAGATTCTGGGTGGCGAGATGCAAGTGTTAGCTCAGTCCGTGCAATGCGGATAATTCTAGACTTATCAGAGTATCTAGATACTTGTCTATAAATAACCTTAGCTTAACCGGCTAATTCATTGCTTTATAAGTATATTTCATTGTCTGCGCGCATATCCCCTAAGCCTTTGTCTCGTAAAGAAAAACACTCATTTTGCTCTTGACCCTTGTGCATTGTTTCAATATAGTGGGTGTAAGTGGTAAAAAGTGGGAATTTGTGGAGTTATGGAAATGTTCCAAGGCGCGGTGCAGCTCAATTTAGATAGCAAAGGTCGTTTGGCAATTCCTGCCAAGCATCACGACGCTTTGCTGGCTGAGTGCGCGGGTAGCTTGGTATTGACCGCTGATGCGGACGGCTGCTTGTTGGTTTATCCACAAACCGTGTGGGAGCCAATACGCGCCAAGCTCAACAAACTGTCTTCTTTTAATGCACGCAGTCGTGCGCTGCAACGCTTGCTAATTGGTAATGCGGAAGATGTGTTGATGGATGGCGCGGGACGGGTGTTGATTGCACCGAATTTGCGCAGCTATGCTGGTTTGGATAAACGCGTGATGTTGGTCGGGCAAGGCAATAAATTTGAATTGTGGGACGAGGCTAAGTGGCAGGCGCAGCAAGCGGCGGGCTTGGCGTTGATGAGTGGCGATTTGCCTGCTGAATTAGACGGATTTTCATTGTGAGTGTGGACTTAGTTCACACCACGGTGCTGCTGGCGGAAGCGGTGGATGCTTTGGCAATTAAAGCTGATGGCATTTATGTAGATGGCACGTTTGGGCGGGGTGGGCATAGTCGCCGCATCTTGGCGCAGTTGGGTAATAAAGGTCGCTTGATTGCTTTGGATAAAGATTTAGCGGCGATTGCCGAAGCGCAAAAAATTAGCGATTCGCGCTTTCAGATTGTGCATCGCGCTTTTATGAATTTAAGCGAGGTGTTGCAAGAGTTAGGCATTGCTAAAGTTGATGGCATTTTATTGGATTTGGGTGTGTCGTCGCCGCAGCTAGACGAAGCCTCGCGGGGCTTTAGTTTTCGTTTTGATGCGCCGCTGGATATGCGCATGGACACCAGTCGCGGCATGACTGCGGCGCAATGGCTGGCAACGGTGGAAGAAAAATTTTTAGCGGAGGTGATACGTGATTACGGCGAAGAACGGTTTGCTGGGCAGATTGCAAGGTCGATTGTTGCTGCGCGCCAGGAGCGGGCTATCGAAACAACCAGGCAACTCGGCGATATCGTGGCGCAGTGCGTGCGCACGCGCGAACCTGGCAAGAACCCGGCCACGCGAACCTTTCAGGCTATACGGAT
>JARCRQ010000031.1 GCA_029850585.1 Sideroxydans sp. | reverse complement strand
CGTGAAGACAAGTACAGATTTTCATCCATGCTGTCTGTGATCACGAGAACGCGACCAGCAATACCCAAACCCTTGATTTTGTCAGCCAAAAGCTTAGTCTTAGGCGCATCAACAGTCAGATCTTCGATCACAACCAAACGCTCTTCAGCAACCAGACGGGACAGAATCGCTGCAAAACCTGCGCGATACATCTTACGGTTAACCTTTTGCGTGTAGTTTTCTTCGCCTGTGTTAGGGAAAATCTTACCACCACCACGCCACAACGGGCTGGAGGCCATACCGGCACGCGCGCGGCCAGTACCCTTTTGGGCAAACGGCTTGCGAGTACTCTTGGCGATTTCGCAACGGCTCTTTTGCTTGCTGTTACCAGCGCGAGCATTTGCTTGATAAGCTGTTACCAGCTGATGCACCAGATCTTCGTTGTAACCACGACCGAAAACTTCGTCAGAAGCTACCAGATTCGCGGATGACAGACCTTTATCATTAATGACTTTGAGTTCCATTAGGCACCTGCCTTCACTGCGGGACGCACGATAATCTTGCTGTTAGTGCAACCAGGTACGGCGCCCTTAACCAGCAACAATTGACGAGCAACGTCAACACGCACGATTTGTAGATTTTGAACAGTACGCTGCTCATCACCGAGATGACCCGTCATGCGCTTACCTGGAAAAACTCGACCAGGATCTTGCGCCATACCGATAGAACCCGGTACGTTATGTGACTTTGAGTTACCGTGTGAGGCACGACCGGATTTGAAATGGTGACGCTTAATGGTACCGGCATAGCCCTTACCCTTAGTCGTACCAGTAACATCAACCAACTGACCAACCTGGAAGATTTCAACACTGACGTTTGCGCCAAGCTGAAGATCGTTCAATTGTTCAGGGGTGACAGTAAATTCTTTCAACGCACTACCAGCTTCCACACCAGCCTTAGCATAGTGTCCGGCAGCAGCTTTGCTGACACGGGTTGCACGACGAACACCGTGTGCAACTTGCACAGCAGTATAACCATCAGTACTAACGGATTTAACCTGAGTAATACGATTATTGGACACTTCCAGCACAGTTACCGGCAACGATGAACCGTCTTCAGTAAATACGCGGGTCATGCCAATCTTGCGACCGACAAGTCCTAAGCTCATTTTAATTTCCTCTTGTTAAGGGGCCAACTACAATTGGTCAGCCGATTAGGTACTACAAACCAGCCTCTAGCTTGCAGCTATTAGCATTTCTGCTAGCAGCTACCGGCTAATGACTTTTTACTGCAACTTGATTTCTACGTCCACACCAGCTGGCAGATCGAGCTTCATCAACGCATCCACTGTCTTATCAGTAGGATCGATGATGTCCATCAAACGCAAGTGGGTACGAATTTCGAATTGATCGCGAGATGTCTTATTGACGTGCGGTGAACGCAACACATCAAAACGCTCAATCTTGGTAGGCAATGGAACAGGACCGTTAACAACAGCGCCAGTGCGCTTGGCTGTTTCAACAATACGGGCAGCAGATTGATCGATCAAACGATAATCAAACGCTTTGAGGCGAATGCGAATTTTTTGACTTTGCATATATTTTCTCGGGCGACTGCGGCAATGCCGCTAATTAAAGAACGAACTCACGCAAACTCATCCACGTGAGGGGGCGCATTGTATTCGTTATAAAATACAAATGCAACAAAAAAGAAAAGAGGATTGAGGACTGAGCACAAAAACACTCAACCTCAATCCTCATTCCTCAATACAGCTATTACTCGATGATCTTGGCAACAACACCCGCGCCAACAGTACGACCACCTTCGCGAATCGCGAAACGCAGACCTTCTTCCATCGCGATCGGGTTGATCAGCGAAACAGTGATGCTGACGTTATCGCCTGGCATAACCATTTCGGTACCAGCCGGCAATTCAACCGCGCCAGTTACGTCAGTCGTACGGAAGTAGAACTGTGGACGGTAACCCTGGAAGAATGGCGTATGACGACCACCTTCATCTTTACCCAACACGTAGATCTCAGCGGTGAACTTGGTGTGAGGCTTGATTGAACCTGGCTTGCACAATACTTGACCACGCTCAACTTCTTCACGCTTCGTACCACGCAGCAGAACACCCACGTTATCGCCAGCCTGACCTTGATCGAGCAGCTTACGGAACATTTCGACGCCGGTACAAGTTGTCTTCAAAGTTGGCTTGATACCAACGATTTCGATTTCTTCGCCGACCTTAACGATACCGCGCTCAATACGACCGGTCACAACGGTACCGCGACCAGAGATTGAGAACACGTCTTCAACAGGCATCAGGAACGTACCGTCGATTGCACGCTCTGGCGTAGGAATGTATGAATCCAATGCATCAGCCAGACGCAGAATTGCTGGCTCGCCGATGTCAGATTGATCACCCTTCACCGCCAAAACAGCAGAACCCTTGATGATAGGCACATCGTCACCAGGGAAGTCGTACTTGGAAAGCAATTCACGCACTTCCATTTCAACCAGTTCCAGCAACTCTTCATCGTCAACCATGTCGCACTTGTTCAGGAACACGATGATGTATGGAACGCCAACCTGGCGAGCCAACAAGATGTGTTCACGAGTCTGAGGCATAGGACCGTCAGCAGCAGAACAAACCAGGATCGCGCCGTCCATCTGAGCAGCACCCGTGATCATGTTCTTTACATAGTCAGCGTGACCTGGGCAGTCAACGTGCGCGTAGTGACGCGTTGCAGTTTCGTATTCAACGTGAGCTGTGTTGATCGTGATACCGCGCGCCTTTTCTTCCGGTGCTGCGTCGATCTGATCGTAAGCCTTCGCTTCGCCGCCGAATTTCTTCGACAAAACCATGGTAATCGCCGCTGTCAGGGTCGTTTTACCATGATCGACGTGGCCAATCGTACCTACGTTAACGTGCGGTTTAGTGCGTTCAAATTTACTTTTTGCCATGATGCTTCCTTATCAATGTCAAACGTTAATCACAAAAACAAACTATGGTGCCCATGGCGAGAATCGGACTCGCGACCTCTCCCTTACCAAGGGAGCGCTCTACCACTGAGCCACATGGGCAAATACTCAAACTGGAGCGGGTGAAGGGGATCGAACCCTCGTCGTAAGTTTGGAAAACTTCTGCTCTACCATTGAGCTACACCCGCAGCTTCCAGACTTAACGACCCTACAAGCCATTAAAATCAAGCCTGATTTACTACTAAAATTTGGTGGAGAGGGAAGGATTCGAACCTTCGTACTCTGAGAGAACGGATTTACAGTCCGTCGCCTTTAACCACTCGGCCACCTCTCCAAACTAAGCCCGCAATTATGCTGATAATTGCTATAACTGTCAAACAGATTTCAAAAAATTTACTATAAAGAACTATTTTGTGAACTCGCCACTAAGGCGAAATGATTATTTCGTGCGGAACAACGCCGATTGCGCATGCGCTTGCAGCCCTTCGCCAAAAGCCAAAGTTGCCGCAATCGCGCCTAAACTCTTTGCGCCTTGCTGCGACACTTGTATCAAACTGCTGCGCTTTTGAAAATCGTACACGCCCAATGGTGAAGAAAAACGCGCCGTGCCAGAAGTCGGCAAAACGTGATTCGGTCCAGCGCAATAATCACCCAAGGCTTCGGAGGTATATTTGCCCATGAAAATCGCACCTGCGTGCTTTAATCTAGACAAATAATCCTGCGGATTCTCCACCGACATTTCCAAATGCTCAGGCGCAATCCGATTGCTAATAACACACGCCTCATCCAAATCGGCGACGTGTATCAGTGCACCACGATTTTCCAAAGCGGTCTGGATAATTTCTCTGCGCGGCATTTGCTCTAATAATTTATTCGCGCTCGCCGCCACCGCGTCAATAAATGCCGCGTCAGGTGATAACAAAATAGCTTGCGCTAATTCGTCATGTTCAGCTTGCGAAAACAAATCCATCGCGATCCAATCAGGATTGGTCTTGCCATCGCAAATCACTAAAATTTCTGAAGGACCTGCAATCATGTCGATGCCACACACGCCAAACACGCGACGTTTTGCCGAGGCAACATACGCGTTGCCAGGGCCGACAATTTTATCTACTTTAGGAATAGTCGCCGTGCCGTAAGCCAGAGCTGCCACGGCTTGCGCGCCACCAATAGTGAACACGCGATCCACGCCAGACAAGTACGCCGCCGCCAATACCAATTGATTTTTCACACCATCTGGCGTGGGCACAACCATAATCAGCTCGGCAACCCCCGCAACTTTGGCGGGCAGGGCGTTCATCAACACGGACGAGGGGTACGCCGCTTTGCCGCCTGGCACATACAAGCCCACTCGGTCTAACGGCGTAACTTGCTGGCCCAACAAAGTGCCATCGGCATCGGTGTAGCTCCACGAACTTTGCATTTGCTTGTGGTGATATTCAGTCACGCGTGCCGCCGCCGCTTCCAATGCCACACGTTGTTCGGTTGGCAAACCATCGAACGCCGCACGTAATTCATCACGCGGCAACTCCATCGCTTGCGCATTCGCCAACGGTAAGCGATCAAACTTGGCGGTGTATTCCAAAACCGCCGCATCACCGCGCGCTTTTACGTCTTTTAGAATCGCAGCAACCGTGGCTTCCAACGCGTCGTCGGCGGCGGCTTCAAAGGCTAATAATTTCGTTAAGTCGCTGGCGAAATTCGCATCACGACTGGACAGTTTTCTTATCTTCATTTAACTATTGCTCCTGCAAAAGCATCCAACATAGGCTGGATTAAATCTCGTTTTAATTTGAGCGCGGCTTGATTCACCACCAAGCGTGAAGAAATATCCGCAATATGCTCAACCGCCTTGAGATGATTGGCTTTAAGCGTTGCGCCACTGCTCACCAAATCAACAATCGCATCCGACAGCCCGACCAAAGGGCCGAGCTCCATCGAACCATATAATTTAATCAAATCTACATGCACACCTTTGGCGGCGAAATGTTCGCGCGCGGTCTGTACATATTTAGTCGCCACACGCAGCCGTGCGCCCTGACGCACCGCCGCTTCGTAGTCAAATTCATCATGCACCGCAACCATCATGCGGCACTTGGCGATATTCAAATCCAGCGGTTGATACAAACCTGTGCCGCCGTGTTCATGCAACACATCTTTACCCGCCACGCCGATGTCCGCCGCGCCATATTGCACATAGGTTGGCACATCGGAGGCGCGCACGATAATCAAGCGCACATCGAGACGATTGGTCGGCAAAATCAGCTTGCGCGAAGCTTCAGGATCTTCCAGCGCGGTGATACCAGCGGCTTTGAGCAGCGGCATGGTTTCTTCAAAAATGCGTCCTTTGGACAGCGCAATCGTTATCATTCTTCAGTCAGCCTCTTATTTAATTCGACGTATTTGCGCACCCAGCGCGGACAGCTTCGCTTCGATATGTTCGTAGCCGCGATCCAAGTGATAAATGCGATCGACGATGGTTTCGCCCTGCGCCACCAAACCCGCAATCACCAAGCACGCCGAGGCGCGCAGGTCGGTCGCCATGATGGTCGCGCCTTCTAACTGCGCGCAACCTGTGACGATGGCAGTGTTACCTTCCACTTCAATTTGCGCACCTAAACGACGCAGCTCTTGCACGTGCATAAAGCGATTTTCAAAAATAGTTTCGACCATCACCGCGCTCCCTTCCGCAATGGTGTTCAACGCCATAAATTGCGCTTGCATATCGGTCGGGAAAGCGGGGTAAGGTGCAGTGCGCAAACTGACCGCAGTGGGACGAGCGGTCATTTCTAAAGTGATGCGCGAACCATCCACCGTTATGTGCGCACCCGCTTCACGTAGTTTATCTAACACGTTTTCCATGATGTCAGCGCGCGCCTCGGTCAGGGTAATTTTGCCGCCGGTTGCCGCTGCCGCCACCAAAAATGTACCGCTCTCAATCCGATCTGGCATAACGCGATGTGCTGCGCCATGCAGATTTCTCACGCCTTCAATGGTGATGGTATCGGTGCCCGCGCCAGTAATTTTCGCGCCCATAGCAAGTAAACAATTCGCCAAATCGACCACTTCAGGTTCACGCGCGGCGTTTTCCAAAATGGTTACGCCATCCGCCAGCGTCGCTGCCATCATCAAATTTTCTGTGCCCGTCACGCTAACCAAATCGAAGCAAATGCGCGCGCCTTGCAAGCGTTTTGCAGTGGCATGAATATAGCCGTGCTCGATATGGATCTGCGCGCCCATCGCCTGCAAACCCTTGATATGCAAATCCACTGGACGCGAACCAATAGCGCAACCACCAGGCAGTGAGACGCGCGCTTCGCCAAAGCGCGTCAGCAACGGGCCTAACACCAAAATCGCGGCGCGCATGGTTTTCACCATTTCGTAGGGAGCTTCGAGCTTGTCCACATTTGCTGCATTGAAGGTCGCGCCTTGCGCAACGGCGGAAATTTTCACGCCCATTTGCTGCAACAATTTTTCCATCGTTGCCACGTCGTGCATATCGGGCAGATTGCTTAGGTGCAGCTCATCCGCGCTCAATAACGCGGCACACATAATCGGCAATGCCGCATTTTTCGCGCCCGAAATTCTCACTTCGCCGTGCAGTTTTGCACCGCCTTGGATTGCTAGTTTTTGCATGATTATTTTTGGCTCTGCCACTCTTGTGGCGTAAAAGTTTTCATCGACAAGGCGTGAATTTCCGCGCGCATTCGGTCGCCCAATGTTTGGTAAACCAACTGGTGACGTTGCACGCGGCTCTTGCCGTCAAACGCGGCACTCACCACCACCGCTTCGAAATGCTGACCGTCGCCGACCACGGTTAAATGCTCGGTCGCCATGTTTTGCGCGATATTGGTTTGGATGCTTTCAGGAGTGACGTTCATGGTTGTGATTGGGGGGTAAGGAGCGTTGTAAACAAAAAATGCGCGCTCTAAAAAGGGCGCGCATCATACTTAAAATTGCACTAAAAATCTTGCCTGCATCCGCGTTAGCTCGTCACTTGCACAGGCAACATCTCATCCACACCATACAAACTCGCCAAACTTAACAAGCCGCTAGGTAAGCCCGACACGCTCAACTGGCAGTTTTTCGCTTGCGCAGCACGCAACCAAGCAAGCAACAATGCCACCGCCGATGAATCAGACGATTCGAGCTGCGCGCAATCCACTCGCCACTCGCCAGAACTGAGTGCTTGCAAGCCTTGCGTGTATATCGCGGGCGTATTCAGCATGGTCAAATGCCCGCTCAAGGTGATGGTTTGTTGCGCGATGCTAATCACTTGCTTGCCGCTTTATTGTTAGCTGCGCCCGACGCATTTTTGCTGCTCAGCATTTTAATCAAACCGTCGATGCCGCCGTCATCAATCTCTTTGGCAAACGTGCCGCGATACGCCGACACCAAGCCCGCACCTTCAATCGACAAGTCATAAACTTTCCAGTCACTCGCACCTTTGCGCAGCTCATAGTTAATCGCGACCGACGGCGCGCCGGGCTTAGTCAGCAAGGTTTTCACCGTCACATCAGTATCTTCAGCGGCAAATTTCAGCGGTTTCACTTCGACGCTTTGATTTTGATAGCCAGTAAAAGCCTTGGTATAAGTGCGTAGCAACATCGCTTGAAACTCACGCGCCAAAGCTTGTTTTTGCTCCGCACTGGCAGTGCGCCAATACTTACCCACCGCTAACTGCGTCATGCGCGCAAAGTCAAAATGCGGCAGAATTTTCTCTGTTACCACCACCAAAGCGCGGGGCTGATCGCCTGCTTGTATGGCTTTATCTTGCTTGGCAATCGCGATGACTTCTTCCACGGTAGCTTTAATCATCGCGTCGGGTGCGAGGATTTCGGCGTGCGCTGCCGCACAATTCAAACTAAACGCCAATAAGGCTAAAATTAAACGACTCATGTTGTTCTCCAGTTATTTAGCAGGCGTAGGCGCATCCGCCTTGCTATAAATAAATTTACTAATCAGCTCTTCCATCACCACCGCCGATTGTGTGTGCTTGATTTGCTCACCCGCTTTAAGCATTTGCTCGTCGCCACCCGGAATCAGGCCGATGTATTGCTCGCCCAATAAACCAGAAGTCAAAATGTTGGCATAAGTATCGGTAGGAAATTGATAACGCTTATCCACGCTCATGGTTACCTTAGCTTCATAACGCTCAGCATCCAAAGTGATGTCCGTCACACGTCCCACTAACACACCCGCGCTTTTAATCGAAGCCTTAGGTTTTAAGCCACCGATATTGCTGAAATAAGCCTGTACCTGATAGGTTTCAGACACATTGTAAGTGGACAGATTACCCACTTTCATTGCCAGCATCACCAAGGCTGCGATGCCGCCTACGACAAACATGCCCACCCATAAATCTACCGTTGTGCGTTCCATTTAATTTCCTCCAAACATCATTGCGGTTAATACAAAATCCAGCATCAAAATTGCCAGCGAAGCCGTCACGACAGTGCGCGTGGTCGCACCAGACACGCCTTCAGCCGTAGGTTGCGCGTCGAAGCCTTCAAACAAAGCAATGACCGTGACCGCGATACCGAACACAAAACTTTTTAATACGCCATTCAAAATATCATGACGGAAATCTACCGCCGCTTGCATCTGCGACCAGAACGACCCTTCATCCACGCCGATTTGAATGACACCCACAAAGTAGCCACCGAATATGCCTGCGGCACTAAACATCGCCGCGAGCAGCGGCATAGAAATCACCCCCGCCCAAAAGCGCGGCGCAACGATGCGCGCAATGGGATTCACCGCCATCAATTCCATCGCAGCAATTTGCTCAGTGGCTTTCATCAAACCAATCTCCGCCGTCATCGCCGAGCCTGCGCGACTGGCGAACAGCAACGCCGCCACCACGGGACCTAACTCGCGCACTAAACCTAACGCCACCATCACACCTAACGCGGATTCCGAGCCATAGCGTTTGAGCGTTTCATAGCCTTGCAACCCCAGCACCATGCCGACAAATAAGCCCGCCACGATGATGATAATGAGCGACATCACGCCCGTCGAAAACAACTCTTTGGTGATCAAATTAAAGCGGCGAAAACTGGTGGCAGAATGCAGTAGCGTCAAGGCAAAAAAACGACTCGCCAAGCCGATGCGCCATACCGCATTGATGGTGCGGTGACCGATGCTTCTAACTGTTTTTATGGCTGGCATGGTTAAGCTCGCAAATTCAAATCTTGACGGTAATCCCCGCCCGGATAATGGAACGGTACAGGGCCATCCATTTCACCATGGACAAATTGATGCACGAAGGCTTTGTCTGACGCCCGAATTTCCGCTGGCGTACCTTCCGCGACAATCACCCCGCCCGCCATAAAGTAAACGTAATCGACAATTTTTAGCGACTCTTGCACGTCGTGCGTGACGATTACCGAAGTCGCGCCCAGAGCATCATTCAAGCGACGAATCAAGTCGCCCACCACCGTCAGCGAGATCGGATCTAAGCCCGCGAACGGCTCGTCGTACATGATGAGCATCGGGTCGAGTGCCACGGTGCGCGCTAGGGCAACACGGCGCGCCATGCCGCCTGACAACTCCGATGGCATCAAATTATGCGTACCACGCAGCCCCACCGCGTGCAGCTTCATCAACACCAAATCATGAATTAAATCTTCTGGTAAATCGGTGTGTTCACGCATTTGAAACGCCACGTTATCGAACACTGTCATGTCGGTAAACAGCGCGCCGAACTGGAACAACATGCCCATCTTGCGGCGCATCTCATACAGCTCGTCCTGACCTAACTCGTGCATGATTTTGCCATCAACTTTTACATAGCCTTTGGTCGGTTTGAGTACCCCGCCGATGTGGCGCAGCAAAGTGGTTTTACCGCAACCGCTAGACCCCATGATGGCAATCGACTTACCACGATTAAAGGTCATATTGATACCTTGCAAAATCGCGCGTTGCTCATAAGCAAAATTGAGATCGCGAATTTCGACTAATGGAGTAGTAGGCAAAATAAATTATCCAAAAATAAACTGCGCGCATTCTATACGAGTCACTGAAAATATCTCAAGCGTTCCGCTCTCGCATCGCCACTCAGCTAAAAAATAACTAGGTATTCGCGGCTATTGAGCAAAGCGACACTTGCCGTTATTCTTCGTTCAATCATAGCTTTTGCGCACATTCCAATGTCACTCCCTACGCTACTCATTGTTGACGACGACCCGCTGATACGCGAAGGCTTGGCGGTAGCATTAAGTTCACATTTTACGATTCATCAAGCCGCAACGCGTCCCGCTGCGATTGCGTTATTACGCGAATTAACTAGCCCGCCACAACTCGCTCTTATCGACTTAGGACTGCCTCCTTTGGCGCATCGTCCCGATGAAGGTTTCCAGCTCATCGCCGAACTCTTAGCGCATTCGGCCAGCATTAAAATTTTTACCTTATCGGGGCAAGATGAGCAAAGCAACGCTCGCCACGCCCGCGCCTTAGGCGCAATCGACTTCATCGCCAAACCCTGCGCGCCAGTGCTCATCCAACAAAAATTAAGCGATGCGCTCACGCTCAGCCTAGTCGAACTATCGCCCCAGCACAGCGCGGATGAGCTGCTCGGCATGATCGGGCAAAGTGCGGCGATGCAAGGCTTGCGCAACCAAATCGTGATGTATGCCGCCATGCCTTTCCCCGTGCTGATTGAAGGCGAATCGGGCTGCGGCAAAGAGCTAATTGCGAATGCTTTGCAAAAGCTCGGTAGCGCGCCAGACGCGCCATTTAAGACCTTAAACTGCGCCGCGATTTCGCCGCATCTGTTGGAAGCGACCTTGTTTGGTCACAGCAAAGGCGCATTCACGGGTGCGGTCAGTGCACAAGCGGGATTCTTTGAAGATGCCGCCCATGGCACTTTATTCCTGGATGAAATTGGCGAATTACCGCTGAGCTTGCAAGCCAACTTATTGCGCGTACTCGAAAATGGCGAATATCAACGCGTCGGCGAAACACAAACTCGGCATAGTCGCGCGCGCATCATCGCCGCCACAAATCGCAATCTACGCGCCGCCGTGAAAGCCAATGAGTTTCGCGCCGATTTATATCACCGCCTCAATGTGTTTGCGATTAGCGCGCCTTCGTTGCGCGAATTAGGCTCGGACAAACTGCTGCTGCTGCATCACTTTCGGCAGCTCTATAGCCAACAAATTAAACACACACCTTTTGAACTGCACCCTGCCGCGCTAGCGGTCTGGGAGCAATATGATTTCCCTGGCAACATCCGCGAGCTGCGCAATATCGTGATTCGCTTAACCGCTAAATATCCAGGACTGGCAGTCAGCGTGGCGCAACTCCAAGATGAATTTGACCCCAGTGCCATGCTTGCCGAAAACGCGGTCAGCACGCCAATTAAAGACCAATTACAGGCAGGTAACTTTAATTTAGACCTCGCCTTACGCAGCAAAGAAAGTCAGTACATCGACGCAGCGCTCGCTTTAACTTCAAGCAACATTAGCGAGGCGGCAAAATTACTAGGCATAAATCGCACCACGCTCTATAGTCGCATGGACGCACATGAAAAATTGAGAGTAGAAAACTAGCCATGTATTTAGAACATTTCGGTCTCAACGAACAGCCTTTCAAAATCACCCCCGTGACGGAGTTTTTCTTCGACGGCGCGAATCGTAAAGACATCCTTGACGCGCTGATTTATTCCATCAGCGAAGTCGAAGGTATTATCAAAGTCAGTGGCGAAGTCGGCAGCGGCAAAACCATGTTGTGCCGCATGTTGCTGGAAAAGCTACCCAAACATATCGAACCGATTTACCTTGCCAATCCCAGTTTATCGCGTGAAGAAATGCTCTATGCCGTCGCCGACGCACTCGGGCTGAATATCGAACACGAACGCGTCGGGGTGATTCTGCAAAACATCCAAAACGTATTAGAAAAAAAAGCCCGCGAAGGCAAGCGCGTCGTGGTGTTGGTCGATGAAGCGCACGCCATGCCGCTCGATACCTTGGAAGAATTGCGCCTAATCTACAATCTGCAAGTGGGTAGCTTTAAGCTGATACAAATCGTGCTGTTTGGGCAGCCCGAATTGAATGCCAAATTAGACCAGCCCAATATGCGCCAACTTAAAGATCGCATCGTCCATCATTTCAATATGCACCCGCTCTCGCGCGACATTTTGGAAAATTATTTGATGTTTAGGATGCGCAAAGCGGGCTATCACGGGCCCAATATATTTTCTGCCAAAGCCGTCAAACTTATCGCCGATGCCTCGGCAGGACTGATGCGCCGCGCCAATGTCTTAGCCGACAAATCTTTGCTCGCCGCCTTTGTCGCCGACACCCACAATATCGAAGTCTGTCATGTGCAAGCCGCGCTGCGCGATAGCGAACTCGAAGTCAAAGCCTCATTCAGCAAACCACAAATTGGGCTCATGGCAGGGGCGGTTGCCGCCACCCTCACCGCACTCGCCGTGGCACTTTGGCCTAGCCCACTGCCTGTTGCAACCGTAGCGCACATTAGTCCCACCGCGAGTAGCGCGGTCGCGCTCAGCGCACCGCTCGCCAACACTTTAAGCGCGAGCGATGTCCCTGCCATTGCGGCGGTCAGCGCACCCGTAGCCAGCTCGGCGGTGGTGAGTGCCGACAGCCTTGCTGCCGCCAGCGCAGTTGCCCCACCCTCGCGCAGCCTCGTTGCGCAACGACTCAGCGCAGGCGAGCAATTATTGGGCGCGCATCACGGTGAATTTAGCTTGCAATTGTTTTACAACGCCACGCTAATTGAAGCCAATCTAGAAGGATTTTTACAACGCGCCGCGCAATTAGGCTGCTTAGAACAAATTTATTTATTGCCCGTCACCCTGAATAACAAACAAGGAGTGCGGGTCTTGTACGGCGCATACCCTAGCAGCGCGAGTGCCAATCTTGCTCGCGCCGAATTACCCGAACGCTATAAAAAAGCCTTTAGTAGCAGTATTTACGCCTTAGCCGCAGCACCGTCATAAAGCAACAAAAAATAATGCGGTGCTAGAAATAGCCACCGCGCTCAAGGAGAATCGCCATGTTGTCTGCCCACAAATTTAGCCTCACGCTCAGCTGCCTACTGCTTGCCAGTTGCGCCACTAAACCGATACAGCCGAATGCACAACATTTGCAACGCGATGCGGATAAGCCCGCTGCCAGCAAAGACATTCCGCAAGCTCTCAAAGGGGGCGTGGTATTGCCCGCACCGCAGCCGATTAGCAAAACGGCGACCTATAGCGTGGTGGTTGCCAATGTCCCTGCGCAAGAAATTTTGTTTGCCTTGGCGCGCGATGCCAAAGTGAATTTAGACGTGCATGGCGGCATCGAAGGTTACGTCACCTTAAACGCCATCAACCAAACCCTGCCGCAGATTCTCGACCGCATTGCCAAACAAGTCGAGATGCGTTACGAACTGAGCAATGGCACACTCACCGTGATGCCCGACACCCCTTATTTGCACAGCTACAAAATTGATTATGTGAATATGAATCGCGATGCGGACGGCGGTATTTCTAATGCCACTCAAGTGGGCGGCGGTGCAGGTGGCGCAGCATCCACGGGCGGCGGCAACAACTCACAACTATCAATTAAGAATTCCTCCAAAAACCACTTCTGGGACACCTTGGTCAAGAACCTCACCGACTTACTGCGCGAGACCGACAAAATTTTGCCCGATGGTTCAAGTGAAACCTCCACCCAACAAGTTAAATCGAGTAGCAGCACGGGCACCGGCGCACCGCTGCCAACTGGCACGAAAAAATCTAACCCTAAAATCGGTGTAGAAAATAGTCCGAATCCAGTCAGTGTGGAAGAAGGTGACATGACCGTCACCAAACGCAGCACCTTCCGCGAAGCCGCGTCGGTGATTGCCAACCCCGAAGCGGGCATCATCACCGTGCGCGCCACCGCCAAGCAACACGCGAAAATTGAAGAGTTTATTAGCCGCGTGATGAACAACGCGCATCGCGAAGTGTTGATTGAAATGACCGTTGCACAAGTTGAGCTCAACGACACCTACCAACAAGGCATCAACTGGGGCAAAGTCATTCCCGCTGCGGGCAAAGGCTTGTCTTTCGGACAAGCAGGCACAGCGGTGTTACCCACCAGCCCAACCGTCACGCCCGCCACGCTGGTGCTCAATTACACCAATCTCACTTCAAAATTTGGCAGCTTACTTGGCAGCGTATCTTTGCTAGAAACCTTCGGCAAAGTGAAAGTGTTATCCAGCCCCAAATTGAGCGTGGTGAACAACCAAACTGCCATGTTGCGCGTGGTGGAAAATTACGTTTACTTCACTATTAAAGCGGACACCACTTCCAACCAAACCACCACCACCACCACTTACACCACCACGCCCAACACCATACCAGTCGGCTTATCCATGAGCATCACGCCGCAAATTAGCGATCACGATACGGTATTACTGAATGTGCGTCCGTCTATCACGCGCTTTATCAAAATGGTGGACGACCCCAATCCCACGCTCAAATTAGCGGGGGTAGTCAGCCAAATTCCACAAACGCAAACCCGCGAAATGGAGTCAGTAATCAAAATCAATAACGACCAAATTGCGGTAATGGGAGGCTTGATGGAAGACGAAATTAGCAAAACCACCAGCGGCATTCCCTTGCTGATGGACATCCCGATTTTAGGCAATTTATTTAAGAACATTAGTGATACCACGCGCAAAACCGAGCTGGTGATTTTCTTACATCCTGTGGTCATCAAGAACCCTAGCATCGACGGTGATTACAGCGAATTCCGCGACAACTTGCCCGACCAAAAATTCTTCCAAGAAGCTGGCAACGGCAAAAACTAGGAGCACACCATGAGCTTGCTATTAGATGCGCGAAAAAAATCGCAAGGCGGCAAAGCGTCGGACTTGGAATTGAGTTTAGAGGCCAGCCCTTATTCCACCGCCCCATCTCCCTATGCCGCAGCCCCCGCCAATCCTGACAACACGGCGAGTGCACGCAATGCAGGACAAAACTTATTCAATGCCAAAACCGCAGCGCGTACCCACAGCGGCGGTGTGCATAAAAGTTTGCTGTATGCCTTGGGTGCAACCTTGGTGTTGTTCGCACTCGGCGCGGTGTATGTGTGGCAGGAAATCTCCGCACCGCCACCACGCTATCGTGCGCCAGTAGCAAGTACGCCGATTACCAGCGCGCCAGCTACGCCGCAACTTGCTCCTGTGCAGGTAGTGAATACCGCCCCCTTGGTTGCCGACCTCGCCCCCGCGAGCGAAGCCGTGTCGGTTTCTGCTGTGCCGCCTAGCCAAGCCGCGACGCTCAGTGGCACACCTAAAACGCCACGCGTGGCTCGTGCCGCGCATCCTCCTAAATTCGCCAGTAGCACGGCGAGTGACTTAGATGAATTGCTCAATCAGGCGTATCAAGAATATCGCGCTGGCAGTTTTGATATGGCACAACCACATTATCAAGCGGTACTCGCCAAAGAACCGAACAACATCGACGCGCTGTTAGGCTTGGCTGCGATTGCGCAACATCATCACGCCGATGCCGTAGCGGCGAGCTACTACGCCCGCGTGTTAGCGCAAGACCCACGCAACGCGGTTGCCAATGCGGGTATGACCGCACTCACCACCGATGACAATCGCGAAAGTCGCTTAAAAACCTTGTTGCACGAACAACCCAACGCCGCCAGTTTGCATTTTGCGTTAGGCAACCATTACGCCGAGCAAGCGCGCTGGAGCGAAGCCCAACAAGCCTATTTCAACGCTTACAAACTAGAGCCAAATAATGCGGAATTAGCATTTAACTTAGCGGTCAGTTTGGAACGCTTAGGGCAACACAAATTGTCCGCACAGTATTACCAACAAGCCGTAGCACGCGATAAAAATAACAGCGCGGGTTTTAATCACGATGAGATTAGCCAGCGCGCGCAGCAGCTGAGTCAATAAGCGCGAGCCTTTAGTAGAAAGAGCGAGTTCATGTCAAATAGCCAATTACAACAACCGCTAGGCGCGATGCTAGTCGCCAAAGGCGTCATCAGCGAAGACCAGTTGCGCCTCGCCATGCAAGAGCAAGGCAATACCCATCAACCGCTGGGACGCTTATTAGTGCGGCTAGGCTTCTTGTCGGAAGCCACCATCCGCGATGTGTTGGCAGAAAATCTAGGGCAAGAAAGTGTCGATTTATCCGCCATCATTATTGACCCCGTGGCACTCGCCTTAATTCCTAAAGAAGTCGCACGCCGTTATCAACTCTTGCCGCTGTCGGTGGATAAAGCGGCGCGCCAACTGACCGTGGTGGTGTCCGACCCCGATAACATCATCGCGCTCGACCAATTACGCGCCTTGCTCAAAGACGAATATCAGCTCATCACCCAGCTCGCCAGCGAGTCGGACATCTTGCGCGCCATCGACCAATACTATGGCTTTGAACTGTCGATTGATGGGATTTTGCACGAGATTGAACCAGGCGAAATGGAGTATCAAACCCTGCAATCAGGGGTCAACGAATTTAGCCAACCCGTCGTGCGTTTGATTGACGCGCTGCTCACCGAAGCGGTGCAACGCGGCGCATCGGATATTCACTTTGAACCCGAAAGCAGCTTCTTGCGCATCCGCTATCGCATTGACGGCGTATTGCGGCAAATGCGTAGCTTGCATAAGAGTTTCTGGCCCGCCATGGTGGTGCGCATGAAGGTGATGAGCGGCATGAATATCGCCGAAACGCGTGCGCCGCAAGATGGTCGAATCTCGTTACGTTTGTCAGGTCGCCCGATTGATTTTCGGGTTGCCTCGCATCCCACCACGCATGGCGAAAACTTGGTGCTGCGCATTTTGGATAGACAAAAAGGCATCGTGCCTTTATCCGAAACAGGACTGTCCGAAGAAGCACTCGACACACTGAAAACCATCATCGCCAAACCAGAAGGCATTATCTTGGTGACAGGTCCGACGGGGAGCGGCAAGACCACCACGCTGTACTCCGTGTTGAATCACATCAACACAGAGTCGGTGAACATTATGACGTTGGAAGATCCCGTCGAATATCCACTCACCATGATCCGCCAAACCTCGATTAACGAAGCCGCCAAGCTCGATTTTGCGGGGGGGATACGTTCCATGATGCGGCAAGATCCCGACATTATTTTAGTCGGGGAAATTCGCGACCATCCCACCGCCGAAATGGCGTTTCGCGCCGCCATGACGGGGCATCAAGTATATTCAACCTTGCACACCAATTCGGCGATAGGTGCGGTGCCGCGCTTACTCGACATCGGTATTTTGCCCGACATCATGGCGGGAAATATCATCGGCATCGTCGCGCAACGCTTGGTGCGCGTGCTATGCAAGGAATGCAAAACGCCGTATAGCCCCGATGCTGGCGAGCGCAAATTATTGAGCATTCCGCTGCATCAAGACATCACGCTGTATCACGCAGCAGGCTGCGATGCCTGTAACCACCAAGGTTACAAAGGGCGTTTAGCTATTATGGAATTGCTCAAGATGGATTACGACTTGGACGATTTAGTGTCGCGCCGCGCCAGCACGCGGCAAATCCGCGACTTAGCCTTAGCCAAAGGCTTTAAGCCCTTGGCGATGGATGGCATACGCCGCATTCAACAAGGTCTGACCTCACTGGCAGAAGTCAGCCGCGTAGTTGATTTGTCGGACAGGGTGAGCTGACATGCCGATGTTTTCTTATCGCGCGGTAAACGCCCTAGGCAAGTCCAGCAAGGGGATGCAAGACGCGGCTAATTTGGTCGATTTAGAGTTTCGCCTAAAACGTAGTGGCTTAGATTTAATCGACGCGAAAGAAGAAAATAATGCGGGTGGATTGGGGCGCAAAAAAGTTAAACGCACCGAACTCATCACCTTCTTTTTCAACTTAGAACAACTCAGTCGCGCGGGCGTACCGTTACTGGAATGTTTAGCCGACTTACGCGACACCATGAGCGAAGCCCGTTTTCGTGAAGTGATTGCCAGCATCGTCGAGGCCATTGAGGGCGGTAAAAAACTCTCGCAAGCGATGGCGGAACATCCCGACGCTTTCGATAAAATTTTCATCAGCTTGATACGCGCAGGCGAAGACAGCGGACGCTTACCCGAAGTATTCGCCTTCATTACCGAGTCGATTAAATGGCAAGACGAAATGGCATCGCACACCAAAACCATCTTGATGTATCCCGCCTTTGTCGGCTCGATTGTGGTGGCGATTACCTTCTTCTTGATGATTTATTTAGTGCCGCAGTTAGTCAGCTTCATCAAAAGTATGGGGCAAGAAATCCCCATCCAGACGCGCATGTTGCTGGCGACTTCATGGTTCTTCGTCAACTATTGGTATGTGCTGTTAATCGTACCTGTGGTGACGCTGGTAGGCGGCACGACCTTGCTCAAATCGAGTGCCGAGGCGCGTTTCAAATTTGACCAATTCAAATTAAAAATGTGGGTGGTCGGACCGATTTTGCACAAAATTATTTTGGCACGTTTCGCCAACACCTTCGCCATGATGTATGGCTCTGGCATCAGTATTCTCGACTGCATTGCTGCCGCGCGGGACGTGGTCAATAACCTCGCCGTGGCACGTTCGTTAGAACAAGTTGCCAGCGAAATTGAAGGCGGTAAAAACCTTACGCAAAGTTTTCAAAACACCGGCATGTTCCCGCCCTTGGTGATCCGCATGCTCAAAGTCGGCGAGACCACTGGTTCACTCGACAAAGCCTTGCTCAATGTCAGTTATTTTTACGATCGAGATGTCAAAGAGTCCATCAAAAAAGTGCAAATTATGATTGAGCCGATGATGACTATCATCTTGGGCGCGCTGTTGGGTTGGGTGATGCTATCGGTACTGTCGCCGATTTACGACATCATCGGCAAAGTGAAATTTTAAGGACTGCCATGAATAACTGTTTACTACTTTTATTGAGTGCTAACCACCTGCACGCGCAACACATGGTGGGCGACAAAATTACCGTGCAACGTGAGTTCACCGACTCAGCCCATGATCGCGCACAGTTTGCGGCATTCTTAAGCGCGCATCACTGCCCCACTTATATGCTGGCGGATGTCATCGAAGAAGACTTTCGCATGGAGACCATCCCCTACCTCACAGGCAAGGCGCATACGGCAGTGTTGCAACGTAAATTCGACCAATTTTATCGAGGCACGAGCTTTCATCAGGCCACCCTTTTGCAACGTCATGAGGATGGCCGACGCGATGCGGACATGTTGTTTTCCGCGCTGACCAATCCCGCGCTGCTCAACCCTTGGTTAGACGCGCTATGGCATGCACAAACCCCATTGGCAGGTATTTATTCCGTGCCGCAAGTCAGCACACCGCTGATTAAAGATCACCCGTCTAACCATCTGTTGCTGATTACTTGGAATAAATTTTCGGGCTTACGCGAAACCTATTTCAAAAATCATCAATTACAAATCTCACGCCTCACCCCAGTCAGTCGCGAGCTGTCCTTTCAAGAAATTGTTGAGGCGGAATTAGCCCGCACCTATCAATACTTAAAAAGCCTGAGCTTGTTGCCAGCGGGGCAAATGTTAGATGTCAGCATCGTTGCGCACAGCGATGATTTAATCGGCTTACAAAGTAAATTGCCGCGCAGCAACGACATGCGTTATGAATTTGTTGACATCGCCAATTTAGCGCAGCAACTCAATGTGAAAGAGCCGCTCATTGACTCCGATGCCAGCCAATTATTTTTACGCCAGCTCTCTCTCACTCGTCCTAAAAGCCAATACGGTAATTCACAACACACGCATTTCTATACGCTCTGGCAATTGCGACGCGGCTTTTTTTGGGGCGCGGCGGCACTGCTGATTGCCAGTCTGTTATGGGCGGGACTATCCATCGTATGGCAAGAAACCCCTGATGAAACAGCAGTCGCGGCGACTGAACAACAAACCCAACAAGTGCAGCGTCAAGCGCGCGCGATGCAACAAGCCCTGCCTAGCACTCAAGTTGCCCCCGCCGATTTACGCACGGGCACACTCGCCTTGCAACAATTACAACACCACAGCAGCGCGCCGCAAGCCTTCCTCACACCGTTAAGTTTGGTGATGAATCGCTTTGCCAATATCCAACTCGACGAACTCGCTTGGCAGATGAATGCGAGTGCCGCTGTAAGCGAAAACACCCAGCCCGATGTCGCCGCGCAAGAGCTGACTTTCAAAGGACAGCTCAATAATTTTGCGGGCAACTATCGCGCTGCCTTGGATTATTTAGAGCAATTCCAACACGCTTTAATCGCGCAAGGCTATGCCACCACCATCACCGCTAAGCCGCTGGATGTAAGCCCTAGCAGCAATTTATCTGACCAAGGAAAATCTGCCTCACCAGGCTTGAGCTTTACCCTCACTTTAGTTTGGAGGCCACGCTTATGAAACCCAGCAGAAGTGATTGGACGCTCATGCAAGGCAGCGTCATTACCCTCAGTCTCGCCTTGATTGCCAGCGTGCTGCTGATTTACTTTAGTGAGCAATACGCCGCGCGCGCCATGAAAACTTGGCATCGTGCGCAGCAACAACTGCGTAGCGCGCAAGCTAATCTGAACGAAATTCAGCAGCAGCGCGACAACATCGCCAGTTATTTGCGCCCCTACCAGCAAGCGCAACAAGCTCATCTGATTGGCGTAGAGCCGCGCCTCGATTGGCTAGAAAGTCTCGCCAAATTACAACAGCAAAATCTCGTGACGCGCTTTAGCTACAGCATCGAGCCGCAAAAAACGATTACCCCGCAACCCGCTATCGACACGGGCAATTTTGAGGTGCATGTCAGCGACATGAAACTGCAAATCGAGCTGCTCCACGAAGTTCAGTTGCTGAATTTTTTTGACGCGCTACGCCGCCAAGCACCTGGCTGGTATCAACTCGATAGCTGCACCATCAGCCGCGCTAATCCAACTGGGGCAGGACTCAAAGCCGACTGTAAAGGCAGCTGGCTGACCTTACAAAACAGGAGTGCGCCATGACCAATCTCGCCCGCACAGCTTTTATCTTCAGCGTATGCCTGAGTGCCAGCGCGTCCGCTGCCGAGTTAGGACGCTTATTCTTCAGCCCCGAACAACGCGCCGAATTTGCCTTCGACCAGTTGCAAAGCAACACGGGCAACGCCAATAGCAATACCTTAAAAGTTAATGGCATCGTGCAACAACAAGGCGGGCGACGCACTGCTTGGGTGAACGGAGTCGCACAACAAATGGGCAACAGCAGCGACACACCCGAGCGTGTCGCGATTCCTGTACCCGGTCAAGCCGCTCCCGTGAACGTCAAAGTGGGACAACAAATCAGCATCAAACCGACGAGGTAAATTATGCGCATTGCTCACTTAAAATCGTCTCAACGCGGGGCTGCCTTGATGGTGATGCTAGTCATCATGGTGGTTGGCATCACTGCGATTTTGGTCAGTTCGCTCAACTCGTCCGCTATCAAAATTGCGCGCCAAAATGACAGCTCGAAAGTATTGGCACAAGCGAAAGAGGCGTTGATAGCACGCGCTACCAACGATGCGAATGTACTCGGCAGTCTGCCATGCCCTGACACCAACAATGACGGGCTTGCTGAATTATTAGTAGGCAATGAATGCCCCAGTTACATCGGTCGTTTGCCGTGGAAAACTTTAGGCATTGATGATTTGCGCGATGGCGCTGGCGAACGCTTGTGGTACGCCGTATCGCGCAATTTTCGCGATGACAACTCCAATCATATCAATAGCGATACGCAAGGCACTTTGAATGTGACGGGGTCGCAAACTGCCAGTCAATTGATTGCGATTGTGTTTGCTGCGGGCAATCCTGTTAGTAGCCAAACTCGATCTGCAAGCGTCACAACGGTATGCAACGGGGTCAGCCTGACTGAAAATTTATGTGCACAAAATTATCTGGAAGCCAGTAATGCCTTGCCCAGCAACGCCGCCGCACCAAACAATAATTACCAACTCAACGCAGCGAGCAATCTATTTAATGACCAAGCAATTTACCTCACGCACGAACAACTTTTCCCCGTTATCGAAATGCGCATCGCACGCGAAGTCAAAGCGTGTTTAGATGGTTATGCTGCGGGCTCAAACAATAAATATCCGTGGGCAGTGCCTGCCAGTGTCACCAGCTTTACCAGCACGCCTAATACTTTATTTGGTCGCTTACCGAATCAACCCGTTACCGCTATTAACTCCGCAACGGGTTCACAAGCGAGCCTCATTGCAGGACTCAGCAGCGCGGGAAATGCCGTAATTCAATTACGCAATTTGGTTGCTAGCGTGAAATTCCCCGTTGATACGGCGGGCGATTGGGCGGTGGAATTAAGCAATGGGCAACATACCCCAGCGACCGTGCAAGCCAAGCTGGATGCTGCCCTTGCTGCCGTCAACGCCTTGAGTAATTCCAGCAACAAAACCACCTTACTCAACGCGCTGAACGCGCTGCAAACCGCATTAAATGATTTCAATAACGGCACGGGTGCGGGGACGGTCGATAACACCATGTTAGGCAGTTGGGCGAGCATCCCCGCTTGCGCTGATTTAATGGCGGATACGTATTGGGCAGATTGGAAAAATTTAGTGTTCTATCAAATTTCCTCCGACCACAAACCGGGCAGCAACACACCCAATGCTTGCCCGAATGTTGCCAATCCCAATTGCCTACGCATCAATGGGCAAGGCTCGTATCGCGCCACCGTGTTAGTTGCGCGCCAAATCATTAGCCCACAAAACCGCGCTGGTTTTAGCGAACCACCGACTGGCTATTTAGAAGGTGGCAATGCTCATACCGCCGTAAACCCTGCCAACACCTTCACCTCGAATCGCCCCGTAGAATCAGGCTTCACGGGCGTGAATGATTTAGTGCTGTGCTTAGATGGACAACAAACTTGTAAATAACCAGCCATGAAAACTGTGCGTAAAAATTTAGGCTTTACCTTGATTGAAATGGCGATGGTGCTGATGATTATCGCCCTCGTGTTAGGCGGCTTGCTGCCAGTGATTTCAGGGCAAATCGAGCAACAGCGCAGCGCAGAAACGCGCAAACAATTAGCCGAAATTCGCGAGGCGTTATTAGGCTTTGCCGTGAGTAATAATCGCCTACCTTGCCCAGCCGATGGCACATTAAACACGGGCGTGGAAGCGACCACTGGCGCAGGTACCGCATTAGTGTGTAGCTCGATTACCGCATTAACTGCCAGCGGTGGCGTGCTGCCTTGGACAACCTTAGGCGTAAGTGAAACCGATGCGTGGGGGCGACGCTTTACTTACCGCGTCACCAGCACGTTTGCCGATGGTGCGGATGGCACATCGGATGCAGCAGCTGCGGCGTGTCCAACTTCGACTGGCGTGTCATTCAAGCTGTGTTCACAAGCCAATCTCAATGTGCTGATTGCCGCAGCGGGCGCAAATGTCGCTGCTAACTTACCTGTGGTAGTGGTGTCACACGGCAAAAATGGCTTAGGTGCTTATACCCAGCAAGGCGCGCAACTGCCCGGTGCGCTAGGCGACGAATTAGAAAATGCCAACACCACCAACAGCTTCGTCAGCCACGAAACCACATCCAGCTTTGATGATTTACTGGTGTGGATACCGCCCAATCTGCTGACTAGCCGCATGATTGCAGCGGGCAAACTGCCTTAAGCGCGTCGCCAAGTCGTGCCTTGCGCGCTGTCTTCCAAC
>JARCRQ010000030.1 GCA_029850585.1 Sideroxydans sp. | reverse complement strand
GTGCATCCCGCCTTGTTTCAAGCCTTGCAGCAAGCTATGCGCCAGCTCGGCGATGGCTTGCGGGTCGCGATGAAAAGCGCGGTCGCCAATCACCCCGCTGTTTTCATAATCCATATCCAACACGGGCGTAAAACTAAAATCCACCCCACAACCGCGTAGTTCCGCCGCTAACACATAACCCGCTTGTTGCGCTAAATGGCGCGCTTTAACGGGATCAACATCCCAAATTTTGCCCAACTCGCGCATCGCAGGAATTTTGGTAAAACCGTCACGAAAGCGTTGCACTCGCCCGCCTTCGTGATCAACGGCAATCAACAACGACGGCGTGCGCAGCGCGTGAATGGCTTTAGTCAATGCCGTGAGCTGACTCACCGAGACAAAATTACGCCGAAATAAAATCACCCCGCCCACCATAGGATGCAACAAACGCGCCTCATCTTCAGCGGTTAATTCCGTCCCCACCACATCCAACATTACTGGTCCTAAACCCATCACCACTCCTTAAAATTTATACCGCCAACAAATTCACCACGAGGCGAATCATCAATTCTTTATTGATAGGATTGCTCTCGGCAATCAGCAACGCCAATGCGGTCAGCGCGTTATCGCTGGCAACGCCAAACCGCTCTGATCGTATTGCAACAACAAACGCCAGGTTTTGGCATAAGCCACAATCAGTGCCAGTACCGCACTGCCCGTGTCATTCACCAACGCCTGATTATTCAAAGTGCGCGCCAACAGCTCAATCGCCTGCTGCGCCTCGTTGATGCCGCGCTCGGCTAAACGTGTTGAGTTGAGGGTGTAGCCCTGCACTAGATGTTCGCGCAGAGTGCGGGTTGCCCATTGGCGGAACTGCACAGCTTGGGTTGACTTGACCCGATAGCCGACGGAGATAATGACATCGAGATTGTAGTATTCAATATCACGAGTGACGTTCCTGCCGCCTTCGTTTTGAACTTGTGCAAATTTTGCACAAGTTGCCGTAGCATCTAACTCCCCCTCCTTAAACACATTACGCAAATGCTTGGTCACTACCGAACGTTCGCGCCCAAACAAGGCTGCCATCTGCTCCTGTGTCAACCACACCGTCTCCGCATCCAGCCGTACATCGACCTGCGTCTGTCCGCTCTCGCTTGCATAAATCAGCACTTCACTCATCACATTTCCTTTCAAGCAACAGCAATGTGCAAATTTTACACATCCTGCAAAACTATCTATCCAGCGGACTCACCACGCCTTTGCCGCCTTTGTTCAACACATGGGTATAAATCATCGTAGTCGAAACATCCGAATGCCCCAGCAACTCCTGCACGGTGCGAATGTCATAGCCGTTTTCCAAAAGGTGCGTGGCGAAGGAATGGCGCAGGGTATGCGGCGTGGCGGGCTTGGTAATGCCGGATAAACCAACCGCTTTTTTCATAGCACGTTGCAATAATTTTTCATCTATGTGATGGCGACGTTCGCGCCCGCTGCGTGGGTCAACCGAATAACTCCCTGATGGAAAGACATATTGCCAAGCCCAATCGTTAGCCGCATTGGGATACTTACGCGCTAGCGCATCGGGCAAAAATACCTCCGCCATACTTTTAGCCAAATCATCCTCATACAAACGCCGACGCTTCGCCAAAAACTCTTGTAAGGGTTGCACCAGCGTATCGGGCAACATCGTCACCCTATCTTTCGCACCTTTACCCTCACGAATCAAAATCTCGCGCTGACCAAAATCCACATCCTTCACGCGCAAGCGGCAGCACTCCATCAAGCGCATCCCCGTGCCATACAACAAGCGCGCCATCAAACCATAGACACCATCCATACGCTCCAACACCAAAGTCACCTCGGCTCGCGTCAACACAGATGGTAAGCGTTGCGGCTTCTTCGCGCGCACCACCTCATCCAACCAAGGCAACTCAATCCCCAACACCTCACGATAAAGAAACAGCAGCGCAGACAAGGCTTGATTCTGCGTCGAAGCCGACACATTTCCCGCTACCGCCAGATGCGTTAGAAATGCCTCCACCTCGCCCGCGCCCATCTCTTTCGGGTGTCGCTTGCCGTGAAAAAAGATAAAGCGTTTGATCCACTGCACATATTGCGTTTCTGTGCGGATGCTGTAATGCTTCACCCTGATTTTGTCGCGGACTTGATCAAGTAATTTTGGCGGGTTAGTTGAAAGCGGTGTAGTATCGTCATTCATCGCATCGTTATATTTTTGGAAGTTTCAAAAACTAAACAGGGAGTTAAAGTTGAAAACAAGCCTGATTCTACGCTTAAGCGGCACAGGATATACACCGATTTCGGTGTCTACATTACGTTAGGCTCACACCAATGACATGGAGTTACGAAGAACTGGAACAACGGCTTCGTGCCTATGGGGCTGCGGCCACTGTGCGAGGCAACAGCCTCCTGAAAGTGTTCTTTGGCATTTTCGGGGCGGCAATCATGATTGTCGTGCTTTTGATTACGTGCATCCTCCCCAAGCCATATGCTAATGTCGGTCTCGTTGCCGCTCTCGTAGCGTTTGGTTTGTTGGCTACTTACGTCATTGTCACCGCAAGGGTATTCCATAAAGTTAACGGGGTGTTTTGCCCCCTTTGCGGAGCCTCGCTGGTATCGTTTGGGAATATCCTCGACGATCTTGAAGAAGACGACCTTGAAAAGCCAGAAAGTTTGGAGTGTCCTAAATGTCACAGCGTAGTGGTAAAGAAGAATGCCTAACCCTACGGTCAAGTTCGCTCCGCTTCGCTGCGCTGGGACTGCGCTAAAGCGCAGCCCCTTACCTTCACGTTAGATGCCATGAGTATCGCTTCCCTACATGCTTCAGAGTTCTATCGCCAAGTTGCCGAGACAGGTGTTGTTTGGAGCATTAAGGACGCTGGTGGTTTTCCTGCTCCTCTCGCCAGTGAAGGCAAGCGCGCCATGCCATTCTGGTCTTCTGAGTCGCGAGCCCTTCTTGTTATTCGCGGCGTGCCCGCATACAGCGGGTTCAATCCTGTGCCTATTAAATGGCAGGAGTTTTGTGAGCGTTGGGTTGGCGGTCTCACTCGCGATGGTTTGCTCGCTGGGGTAAATTGGTCTGGAGGTACCGCAATGGGCTTTGATATTGAGCCTGCTGATTTGCAGCGCAATGTAGAGGCTTTACGCAGTGGCATCTAACCCTACGCTCAAGTTCGCTCCCTTTGGTCGCTGGGACGCGCCTTCGGCGCGCCCCTTAGCTGCACGTTAGCTACCTAGAAAGCCCATGCGCCCATTTACCTTTCTTATCTTCGTTGCCCTATCGGTGCCAGCCCTTTGCATGGCAGCCCCTGTTCAGGGCGTCCCCGATTACATTGCTCCGGCACAGCAAACAGTCTTAAAAGCTTGGTTATCTGAACACCCTGAGTTTCGTGTTGCTAATGACAAAGACTGCGAATGCTCTGACGACATTGCGGAAATTCGCAAGGGTGATGGTGGAGTGTGGAAGGCCAATCCAAATTTTCATCCGTACTATGTAGGCGGAGATTTCAATAAAGATAAACAATTGGATTTTGCCGTCATACTCATCTCACAAAGTGAGAAGGGAAAACACTTTCTGGCAATCTTCAACGGCCCTTTCAAAAAACACTCAAAGCCAGCTTTTCTTTCAGCAGAGGATGGCGCTTTGTTTTATGGTGCACCCCGACCCAAACCCTACAGCCTAATCGTCGGAGTGTTTGGTTCTGAGGGCGGCGCTCTAAAAGCTAAAGGAGCAAGCTATGAGTTTGCTGAAGATGAGTGAAGCAAAGGTAATTAAATGGGGTCAGACTCGATTTAATTTGCTAGTATTAAGCCATCTCAACAACCTAGGAGTTGCAGATGGCTCGCCTTCCCCGCCTTTATCTTCCCGACCAGCCTTTTCACGTCATTCAGCGCGGCAATAACCGCGAGCCGATTTTTGCTGCGGATGCGGATTACCATTTTTATCTGCGCTGCTTGCAGGAGGCGGCTGAAAGGCATTCGCTCACTATCCACGCTTATGTGCTGATGACGAATCATGTGCATTTGCTCGTTACGCCTCGCACAGAAGTGAGTCTATCCAAGACTTTGCAGTCGCTTGGGCGGCGTTATGTGCAGTATTTTAATTTCACTTATCAACGCTCAGGAACGTTGTGGGAGGGGCGTTATAAAAGTACGCTGATTGATAGCGAGCGGTATCTGCTGACGTGTATGCGCTACATTGAGATGAATCCCGTGCGGGCGGATATGGTGGCACATCCGAGCGATTATCCTTGGTCGAGTTATCGCGCCAATGCGCAAGGCAGCGAAGATGTTTTGCTTGCTCGACATGAGTTGTATCAGCGGCTAGGGCGTACGGAAGAGGAACGGCAAACTGCCTATCGGCAGTTGTTCCGCGCGCAACTTGCCAAGGCGGATGTGGATGCTATCCGCGATGCGACCAATAAGGGCTGGGCGTTGGGCGATAGCCATTTCAGCACGAAGGTAGCGGCGTTGACAGATAGGCGCGCAACGCCGCTGCCGCGCGGCAGACCAAAACAGGAAACGTCGAATTAAATCGAGTCTGACCCTAATTTACTAATTTACTTTAGGAAGGTTTAACGCGATGCCGTGGTTGCTCGCCATATCAACCAAGATGGTGTTGCCGTGTTTGCCGATTTCGCGCAACGCGTCGATGCGGTTAATTTCGGTCAGCATGTTGATTGATTCAGCGGCGGACACGCCATGCTTTTCAAATTCTTGCATCGACGCGGCGATGCCCTCAGCTAAAGTTTTACGCGCATCTGCCAAGCCTTTGGCGCGTTCACGTTGCGCTTGGGCTTCTGCCTCTGCCACGGCAACCAAGCGGATTTTTTCGGCTTTACCTTCTTGTTCAGCAGCTTCGGCAGAACGCTTCGCCGCGACCACGCGATTAAATGATTCTTGCACCGTTTTCGACACGCCAGGTTGGTCGATTAACACCGCCTCCAATAAAAAACCATAATCCGATAATTTCTCCGCCAATTCTTCGGCAACTTTATTGACGATTTGATTGCGGTCTTTGAACATATCCTCCAGCGTCATGCCCGACGAAATCGCGCGGATGGTGTTGAGTACCCAAGTCGAAATTTGCTGCGGTGGATTGGTCAGGCGATAGAAGGCATCGTTGGCGCGCGCTGGATTGACGCGCAGTTGAATGTTGACGGGCAAATCCACAAACACGTTGTCGATAGTCTTGATATTGACTTCGCTCTTGACCTCGGTGATGCGTAAATCTACTTCGCCCGCGACGTTTTGAAACGGTACAAAAATAAAGTTCAAACCAGGCTCTAAGGTGCGTGAATACTTACCAAAAGTCTCGACCATTTTGATGGTTTGCTGTTGCACGATACGCACACAGATGAAGGCGTAAAACCCGATAGCAAGCAAGCCGGCGGCAATCAGTCCCATGATGATTCTCCTAGTGGTTATGAAAATTTAACGACACAACAGTGAGCTAAATTTTTCAGCTGCTTTTATGCCGCAATAAGGCGTAAGCAGGCAACTGCGTCCCACCCTTGAGGGTCAAGTCGGGTACAGGCTCAAACTCAAAATGTTGCTCCATGCGTTGCCGACTGGTTCTATCCAGCAGCACCTGTCCAGGGCGCGAGCCATCGCACAAACGACTCGCCATATTCACCGTCTTACCCCACACGTCATAAGTCAAACGGATGCGTCCTATCACGCCTGCCACCACCGCCCCCGTGGCAATGCCGATATGTAATTGCAATTCTAAATCGGCAAATTCGCCCGATAGTTCACTGCTGATAAAAGTATTAAATTCTTCGGCTGCCAACAGCACTTGATACAAATAATCCTCACCCGCTTTAGCCTGCAAGCCACCAACGCACATATAGGCATCGCCGATGGTTTTAATTTTTTCCAAACCATGTAAATCAGCAATCGCATCAAAGCCTGAGAACAAACGATTTAACAGCAACACAATCTGCTGCGCGGACAGGCTATCACTCATCTTCGAAAAGCCCACCAAGTCAGCAAACATCACGGTTACATCGGCGTGACCATCGGCAATCATGGCAGGCGCATCGAGCAGGCGATGCGCGATACGGTCGGGTAATAAATTATTGATAAGGGTGAGATTGCGCTGATTGGACGAGTTGGCAACATCATGCTGGGTGCGCAAATCAAAAAATTGATTTTTGCGTAATTGCTCAATTTCAGTGCGTCGCTGTGAGTAGTAATAGAGTGACCAAGCAACTAAGCCGCTTAACAGCGCGAAGTTAATCGGCATCAAAAACTGCGCGAGTTGTGCGTCCGCTAAATCAATGCTCACCCCTTGCTGCCAAACGAGGGCGTAGGCGCACGCGATAGTGGCGAGGTAAGCCGCCCCCCAAGCACCGATGCGCGTCTTGCCCTGCTCACCCACTAAAAATGCGGCTAAGGGCGCGAGAAAGCTCCAGAACACGATGCCAGACAAATGCGCACCCACGATACTTAGTTGCACCACCAGCGGCGTGAGCAGCAAAAATAAAATCTGCGTGCGGCGCAGCCAAGTGAAATTTTTACTCCACCAATAATGCGCAAACGCCAAGGTGGAAATCAGCTGACACAGCACGATGCCGTACCACACATACGACACCACCAAATAGGAACAAGCACCCAACCACAGCAATAAAAAAATGCTCATGGCAAACGAGATTGCCGTGAGCATTTGCATTTGCAGATTTTTCAATAATTGGTAAGGCTGAACACTCAACTTCAAATTATCCGCAGACATAGTCTTGTGGTGTATTAGCGCAACAGCAAAGAGTATTGCACCGCTGCCGCACAAATCGCCATCAACATGCCCGGCATCATGCCTAATGCCAACACGCCTAAGCCATTAAAGCTAATCAACACCGCGCTATCGGGTGAGAGATGAATTTTTTCGTGGCTTTCGGGCGCATCGAAATACATCAATTTGACGATACGCAAGTAGTAGAACGCGCCGATGAGTGACAGCAATACCGCCACCACCGCCAGCCATGTGTAGCCCGCTACCACCACAGCATTGAGCACTGACAACTTGGCATAAAAGCCTACCGTAGGCGGCACACCTGCCATCGAAAACATCAGCAACATCATCATAAAGGCGAGCCACGGACTACGTTGATTCAAGCCCTTAAAGTCGCTTAAGTTATCTGCCTCAAACCCTGCGCGCGACAACAACATAATCATGCCAAAACCGCCCAAGGACATCAGTACATAAGTGACCGCGTAGAACATTGAAGCACCGTAACCCTCTACTCCGCCGCTGATAAAACCGAGCAGCAAAAAGCCCATATGAGTGATGGTCGAATAGGCAAACATGCGCTTCATATTGGTCTGCGCAATCGCGGATAAATTACCCAACGCCATCGACGCAATCGCCAAAATCATCAACATACTCGCCCAGTCATGCACCAAGGGTTGCAAGCCTTCCACCAAGATGCGCGCGACAAAAGCGAAGGCAGCTAATTTAGGCACAGAGCCGATGAACATGGTCATCGCAGTGGGCGCGCCGTGATACACGTCTGGCACCCACATATGGAACGGCACGACACCGAGCTTAAACGACAAGCCTGACACAATGAACACCAAACCGAAGGTGAGTAAGGCTTTGTTGGTCACACCATGCGTAATCGCATCTTTAATTGCGCCGAGTTCGAGCGTACCCGTTGCGCCGTACAACATCGACATGCCGTACAGCAACAAGCCTGAAGCCAATGCGCCCAACACAAAGTATTTCATCGCGGCTTCAGTCGCCGTCGCGGAATCACGTTGCAACGCCACCATCGCGTACAAGCTCAACGACAACAGCTCCAAACCCAGATACAAGGTCAGGAAATGATTTGCCGAAATCATCACGTTCATGCCGAGCAAAGCGAACAACGCCAGCACCATGAATTCGCCCGTAAACAAGCCGCGTACCAACAAGTATTGGCGTGAATACACCAGCATCATCGCCACGCCCAAATAGCTCATCAGCTTGAGTACGTCGGACATTAAGTCGTCCACATACATTTTGTTAAAGGCATACACCACGCCATCGACGTGCGTATAAACCGTAATTGCCGCGCAACCGAGCAAGGTGATTTGCACCAGTAAATAGGTCCAAAATTTACCGTGTTGGGTGAGCAATAAGTCCACGATTAAAATCGTACACACCATGCACAACAGAAAAATTTCTGCGGCAACAGGCATTAGGTTCGCCATCAAATTCATATACACCTCTAGAAACGCGTAAGTGGTCAATCGTTAGTCATCAATGGTGTTGGCAGGCAATCACCGCTCACGACTTTTTTAATAAATTAGCTTGGAATGCGCGACGTGTTCGAGCAAATCATTTACCGACACATGCAAAATTTCGCTAAACGGCAAAGGGTAAATACCCATGCCCAACACAAAAATTGCCAGCAGCGTGAAGATGATTTTTTCGCGCAGATTGATGTCGGAAAGCTCGGCAACATGGTGGTTTGCCACCGCACCAAAAATCACGCGCTTGTACATCCACAAGGTATAAGCCGCGCCAAAAATCAGCGTTGAAGCCGCCGCAAAGGCGTACCAGAAATTCACTTTAATCGCGCCCATGATGACCATGAATTCACCAACGAAAGCACTGGTGCCGGGTAGCCCACTATTCGCCATGGCGAACAACATAAAGAACGCGGCGAACACCGGCATTTTGTTTGCCACGCCGCCATAAGCACTGATTTCACGCGAATGCACGCGGTCGTATAACACGCCGATACACAAGAACAATGCGCCTGCCACGAAGCCGTGTGAAATCATCTGCATCAACGCGCCTTCCATGCCGTAGGCGTTAAAAATAAAGAAGCCCAGCGTGACAAAGCCCATGTGCGAAATCGAGGAATACGCCACCAGTTTTTTCATGTCGGATTGTTTTAACGCCACCAAGCCGATATAGACAATCGCAATCAGTGACAGCGCAATCATCACGCCCGCCAACTTGTGGCTAGCATCGGGGGTAATCGGCATCGAGAAGCGCAAGAAACCATACGCGCCTACTTTCAACATAATCGCCGCCAACACCACCGAGCCGCCCGTGGGAGCTTCAACGTGGGCATCGGGCAACCAAGTGTGCACAGGGAACATCGGCACTTTCACCGCGAAGGCGAAGAAAAAGGCGATGAAAATTAAAATCTGCGCGGTCATGGTCAAGCCAACGTGATGGAAATCTAAAATCTCAAAACTGCCGCCCGTTTGACGATACAAATACAGCAACGCCACCAACATCAGCAATGAACCCAACAAGGTATAGAGGAAGAATTTCATGGTCGCGTAAATGCGATTGGGCCCGCCCCACACGCCGATGATAATGAACATCGGAATCAGCATCGCTTCCCAAAACACATAGAACAAAATCGCATCGAGTGCCGCGAATACGCCATTCACAATGCCCGACATAATCAAGAACGCCGCCATGTATTGCGCCACGCGTTTGTCGATGACTTTCCAACCTGCCAACACCACCAAGGGCGTGAACAAACTGTTGAGCAAAATAAACAGCATGGAAATGCCATCTACACCTAAGTGATAGTGAATGCTAAACAACGGGATCCAGTTGTGCAGCTCTTCAAATTGCATCGCGCTGGTGGTGATGTTGAAGCCTGAATAAAGCGGCAGCGTGACTAAGAAGCCCAAGATAGAACCGAGCAAAGCCAAGTTGCGCGCCAGCGGCGCATTTTTATCATCGCCTGTCGCCAATACCAGCACGCCGAAAATAATCGGCAACCAGATTGCGACACTAATTACGGGTAGTCCAAAAATCATGCTGTTATTCCTTTTACTTTATGAGTGATGAGTGGTGAGTGGGACGGCACTGTGTGCCTAATTGGTGAGTGGAAACCCACTGCGCCACGCCCCTTTCACTACTTGCCAATCCAGCTAATTAAAACCATTCACGGATAGTCAATAAGATGAACACGCCGGTAATCATGGTGAACGCGTAGTGATATATGTAGCCCGATTGGAAGCGACGTACCACGCTGGAAATTTTGCCCACCAAGTTTGCCGAGCCATTCACCAACACGCCATCAATCAAAATTTTGTCGCCAAATTTGCCCAAGAAACTACTTGCCCCACGCGCGCCACCCGCAAAGAACCAATCGTTAAAACGATCGAAGTAATACTTGTTGTCCAGCACGGTGTAAATCCATTGCAAGCGTTTTTGGATTGCCGCAGGAATATCAGGACGCTTCATGTAGAAGAACCACGAGCTGAATACGCCCGCCGCTGCCAACCACAACGGCACACTGGTTAAAGCATGTAAAGTCATGGCAAATGCGCCGTGAAATTCTTCTTCCATTTCGTGCATGACATGATGGTTTTGCCCGATGTAAATTGCCTCTTTGAAGAAGTCACCGAACAACATCGGCTCTATCGCAAAGTAACCAATCAAAGCCGACGGTATAGCCAACAACACCAAGGGCAAGGTCACCACCCAAGGTGATTCATGCGGCTTCTCGCCCACACTTAAACCGTGATGATGGTCGTGTGAAACTTCTTCATCGTCATGGTCGCCATGATGTGCCGCTGTATGCTGGTCATCGTGCGTTGCATGAGCTTTTGCAGGGCTGGCATCATGCGCTGCCGCTTTGCCAAAACGCTCTTCGCCGTGGAATACCAAAAAGTACATACGGAATGAATAAAACGCGGTGACAAACACACCTGCCAGCACCGCGATATAAGCAAAGGTATGCCCGGTCGTGTGCGACATTTCGACCGCTTCGATAATGCTGTCTTTGGAATAAAAACCTGAGAAAAACGGTGTACCAATTAACGCCAGCGAACCAATCAAGGACGTAATCCAAGTGATTTTCATGTACTTGCGCAAGCCACCCATATTGCGGATGTCTTGATCGTGGTGCATCCCCATAATCACACTACCTGCGCCCAAGAACAGCAAGGCTTTGAAGAAAGCGTGCGTCATCAAATGGAAGATAGCAATCGGGTATGCCGACGCGCCTAGTGCTACCGTCATATAGCCCAGTTGCGACAAAGTTGAATAGGCAATCACACGTTTAATATCGTTTTGGATAATGCCTAAGAAGCCCATAAACAGTGCGGTAATCGCCCCGATTATCATCACGAAAGACAATGCGGTGTCCGACAATTCAAACATCGGCGACATGCGCGTCACCATGAAGATACCCGCCGTTACCATGGTCGCAGCGTGAATCAAAGCTGAAATAGGCGTTGGACCTTCCATCGAATCAGGCAACCATACATGCAGCGGAAACTGCGCGGATTTACCCATCGCGCCGATGAATAACAGAATACAAATCGCGGTCAGCAAATTGACCTGCATACCCGCAATCGGCGCGACATCGTTAGCGTGTTCCGCCACTTTAGCGAACACATCGGCGTAGTTCAGCGAACCAAACACCATCAACACCAGCGCGATACCGAGGATGAAACCAAAGTCGCCGACGCGATTGACTAAGAAGGCTTTTAAGTTGGCGTAAATCGCAGTAGGACGGTTAAACCAAAAACCAATCAGCAAATACGACACCAGCCCGACCGCTTCCCAGCCGAAGAATAACTGCATGAAGTTGTTCGCCATCACCAGCATCAACATCGAGAACGTGAACAGCGAAATATAGCTAAAGAAACGCTGATAACCCGCGTCGTCTTTCATGTAACCGATGGTGTAAATATGCACCATCAGCGACACGGAAGTGACCACCAGCATCATCGTGGCAGTTAAGCGGTCGATTAAGAAACCAACATGAAACGAGGTGCCGCCCGAAGTCAACCAAGTGTAAACCGCGCCATCAAACACATGTCCTTCGAGCACGCTGCGGAAAATTTGTATTGCCGCAAATAGCGACACACCAACCATGGCAACGGTGATGCGATGTGTCCAAGTACGACCTAAAAACTTACCGAACAAGCCCGCCAAAATTGCACCCAACAACGGCGCGCCAGGCACGATTAAATACAGTGTTTGCAATGTTTGCGTATCCATCTTTAACCTCTCAAGCTGCCGAGATCATCGACGTTAATAGTGCGTAAATTACGGAACAACACCACCAGAATTGCCAAGCCGATTGCGGCTTCAGCGGCGGCAACGGTGAGAATAAAAAACACGAAAACTTGCCCTGCCGTGTCGTTCAAATAATGTGAGAACGCCACAAAGTTGGTATTCACTGCGAGCAACATCAGCTCGATCGACATCAATAACACGATGACATTTTTACGATTCAAGAAAATCCCGACCACGCTAATGGCAAACAACACCGCGCTCAGAACTAAATAATGTGACAGCGTCAACATGAGTACTCTCTCCCTAAAGAATTTTGCGCGAGGCTTATTTGGTATTGGTGTGTCCGTCGCGCATGTCTTTGACGATGCGCACGCGATCGGCGGCTTGAACTTGCACTTGTGTCGATACATCTTGCGTCTTCACCCCGACACGACGACGCAGTGTTAACGCAATCGCCGCCACCATCGCCACCAACAGCAACACCGCTGCCAGCTCGAAAGGATAGACATAATCGGTGTAAATCAAACGACCTAATTCTTTGGTATTGCTGTAGTTAGCGGGATGCACTACCGCGTTGGCAGTCGCCTGAGTTTGGCGCGCGCCCAACACATAAATCATCTCGAATACCATCAGCCCCGCCAAGCCTGCGCCGAACGGAAACCAACGCCAGAAACCTTCACGCAGACGCACTAAATTGATGTCCAGCATCATCACCACAAACAAGAACAACACCATCACCGCACCGACATACACCAGCACCAACACGATGGATAAAAACTCCGCTTCGAGCAGCATCCAAATGCCTGACGCGCTACAAAATGCCAGCACCAAAAACAAGGCTGCGTTAACAGGATTACGCGCGGTAATCACGCCCATCGCGGCAAACACCGTGATGGCGGCAAACACATAAAAAACAATATCGGTAAAGTTCATCTGGCTTCCTTTAGAAACTGGGAGGTGGTGAATCTGGTCAGTCGTTAGTGGTCAGTCGGAGCGCGGTGTGTTTTCCACTCAGGCACGCAAGTGCCGCCCCACTTACCCCTATCGGTACTGCGCGTCTTCGGCGCGATCTTTGGCAATCTGCGCTTCGTATTTATCGCCGATGGCTAACAGCATCGGTTTGGTGTAATACAAATCGCCTTTTTTCTCGCCGTGATATTCAAAAATACGCGTTTCTACAATCGCATCGACTGGGCAAGATTCTTCGCAAAAGCCGCAGAAAATACACTTGGTCAAATCAATATCGTATTGCGTAGTGCGACGTGTACCGTCGGCACGTTCGGCGACTTCGATTTTGATTGCCAACGCAGGACACACCGCTTCGCATAATTTGCAACCGATGCAACGCTCTTCGCCATTGGCATAACGACGTTGTGCGTGCAAGCCACGAAAACGCGCGCTTTGCGGGGTCTTTTCTTCCGGGAATTGCACGGTGATTTTGCGCGCAAACATATAACGTCCCGTCAACGCCATACCCTTGAGCAACTCAAACAGCAAAAAGGTCTTAAAGTAATACTTAATTTTTTCCATGGTCATCTCCGCCGTTTACCAAACCCACAACGAGGTTTGCATCCACGCGCCAACTACTACGACCCAAACAATTGCCAGCGGGATAAATACTTTCCAACCCAAGCGCATCAATTGGTCATAACGGTAACGCGGGAAGGTCGCGCGAAACCACAAAAACAAGAACAACACAAAGGAGACTTTTGCCAACAGCCACACCACACTGTCAGGCAAGAATGGCAACGGTGATAACCAGCCGCCCATAAACATAATCGAGGTCAAGAAGGCAATCAAAATCATGTTGGCGTATTCCGCCAAGAAGAACAGCGCGAAGGTCATGCCTGAGTATTCCACATGGAAACCTGCCACGATTTCGGACTCGCCTTCGGCCACGTCGAACGGTGCGCGGTTGGCTTCTGCTACGCCCGAAATCAGATACACCATAAACATGGGGAACAGCGGAATAATGTACCAGTTCAAGAAAGGAAACACAGACACAAGCCAATACCAACCATGCGCTATAGAACCAGAATCAGTCATCGCGGCATGTACTTGCTGACCGCGCACAATGTCGCCCAAGTTCAAGCTCTGCGCCGCCATCAACACACACACCAGCGCGAAGCCCATGGCAATTTCGTAGGAAACAATCTGCGCCGCTGAACGCAACGCGCCCAAAAATGCGTACTTAGAATTGGATGCCCAGCCCGCAATAATCACGCCGTACACGCCTAGCGAGGTCATCGCCAAAATGTACAACAGCCCCGCATTGGCATTCGACAACATCATTTCTGCGTTAAACGGAATCACTGCCCACGCCGCTAAGGCGGGCATCAACGCCATGATGGGCGCCAAGATAAACAAAAATTTATTCGAGCCCGTCGGGACGATAATTTCTTTCATCAATAATTTAATCCCGTCCGCTAACGGTTGCAGCAAACCAAAATAACCGACGCGATTCGGACCAATACGAATTTGCATCCAGCCGATGACTTTACGTTCTGCCAAAGTCAAATACGCCACCGCGCCCATCAAGGGAGCAACGATTAAAACGATTTTGAGCAGCGTCCAAGTGGTCAGCCAAATCGGAGCCCAATACGAGCCAAAAAAGTTACCGCCTAATTGATTGATGTAATCCATCATCATGCACGCTCCACGGTAAGTGTTCCAAACATCGCACCCAGTGCCGCTGTGGCGGCATGACCTGCGGCGACCCGCGCGGTATTGAGCGGCTGCGCATCGTCGCTAGCAATCTGCAAAGTCACACTGCCTGTGCCTTGCGTGACTTTCACGCGATGCCCTGCCAGCACGCCTAACTTAGCTAATTCGCTGCTGTGCATCAGCACCACTGGCGTTGCCGCATCATTGGTTTTTTGCAAAGACGCAGCACGTCGTACTAGCGCATCGCTGCTGTAAATCGGCACATGACTGACGCGTTGCACGCCATTATTTTTTGCAGCATTAGCCGCTTGCAGCGCAACGCCCGTCATGCCGTTGTTCAAACTTGCCATGTTGTAAGTCGCCAACACTTCATCGCGCACCGCTTCCGAACTGTCGTAATCAAAGCCTGCCACATCGAGCAAATTACCCAACACGCGCAACACTTTCCAAGCCGGACGCGCGTCACCTAAAGGCTTCACCGCGCCCTTAAAACTTTGCGCCAAACCAGCCGTATTGATAAACGTGCCGGACGTTTCTGTGAACGGTGCAATCGGCAACATCACGTCGGCATAGCTGCTGGCATGGTGTTTATAAGCACTCATCGCCACTACCATATCAGCAGACTGCATCGCCGCAATCGCTTGCTGGCTATCGTGCATATCCAATTCGGCTTCGACGTTTAACAGCAGATATGCTTTGCGTGGTTGTGCCAACATTTGCGCGGCGTTCATGCCAGCCGCACTTGGTACAGCGTTGGCAACATAGCCGCCCACGCTGTTTGCCGCTTCGCCCAAATAACCAAAACTGGCGTTGCTCAGCGTGGCAATTTGTTGCGCGATTAAAGCCAGCTGCGTGGCTTGTGGATGTTGCTGAGCGAAGTTGCCCAACAACACCGCCACGCGCTCACCGCTACTTAAACTTTGCGCGATGGCTTGCGCCGCCGCACTCACTGCAACATGCGCCACAGCCGCTTGCGCATCGGCACTCAACGCCACGTTTTTAATCGCTGCCAAGGCTTTCAATACTTGCGCTAATTCGTTCAGCATGTCGCTAGGCGCAGCGATAATTTGATTAGCAATCGGCATCAGCAAGTCATCTTTTGCCGCATGAATGACGTTAGCTTGCGCGCCCGCTTTGACTGCCATGCGGATGCGTTGCGCCAACAGCGGATGGTCTTTGCGCAAGAAACTCCCAACCACTAAGAAACGATCGCGGGTATTCAAATCATCAATCGCCATGCCTAAATTCGGCACGCCCGCACGATGTCCATCGGCACTGAAATCAGACTGACGCAAACGGAAATCGACGTTGTCGCTACCGATGCCGCGCAGCAATTTTTGCAACAGCGCGAGCTCTTCTAAAGTGCTGTGTGGGGTTGCCAATGCGGCGATGTGTTGCGCACCCGCTGACGTGGCAATTTGACGCAAGCCATTCGCGACATATTCCAACGCAGCTTGCCATTCGACTTCTATCCATTTGCCGTCTTGCTTGAGCATCGGTTTAGTCAAACGCTCAGGTGCATTCAAGCCTTCGTAACTGAAGCGATCTTTGTCTGACAACCAACATTCGTTCAGGGCTTCGTTTTCAATCGGAACGACGCGCGCGACTTTGTTGTCTTTGGTGTGCAGTGCGAGGTTAGAACCTAAGCCATCATGCGGGCTGACCGACTTACGACGCGACAATTCCCATGAACGCGCGGTGTAGCGGAATGGCTTGCTAGTCAATGCACCGACGGGACACAAATCAATCATATTGCCCGATAGCTCTGAATCCACGGTGCTATTGACGAAGCTCATAATTTCAGCATTCTCGCCACGGAACGCCATACCCAGCTCCATCACGCCTGCGATTTCTTGACCGAAGCGCACGCAGCGGGTGCAATGAATACAGCGCGACATTTCTTCGGTCGAAACCAATTCGCCAATCGACTTATGTTCGACCACGCGCTTGCCTTCTTGGTAGCGCGATTCGCCGCCGCCATAACCGACTGCCAAATCTTGCAACTGACATTCGCCACCTTGATCGCAAATCGGGCAATCGAGCGGATGGTTAATCAGCAAAAATTCCATCACGCCTTTTTGCGCTTTAACCGCCATTTCGGAATGGGTATGAACTTTCATCCCTTCCGCAGCGGGCGTAGCACAAGCAGGCAAAGGCTTAGGGGCTTTTTCTACTTCGACCAAGCACATACGGCAATTTGCCGCGATGGATAATTTTTTGTGATAGCAAAAATGCGGGATGTAAATACCTGCCGCTTGCGCCGCCTGTATCACCATCGAGCCTTTTGCGGTCTCAATTACTTTGCCGTCAATTTCGAGTTTTATCATGTCAGTTCGCCCGTCGATTACACCAAGCAACGCTTGTGTTCGATGTGATATTCAAATTCGTCACGGAAGTTTTTCAACATCCCTTGCACTGGCCAAACGGCTGCTTCGCCGAGTGCGCAAATGGTACGACCCGCGATGTTTTCGCCGATGCTGAGCAACAAATCTAAGTCTTCTGGTTTGCCTTGACCGTGTTCGATGCGATGCACGATGCGATATAACCAGCCCGTACCTTCGCGACACGGCGTGCATTGTCCGCACGACTCTTCGTAGTAGAAATACGACAAGCGTTCCAGTGCGCGCACCATGCAAGTAGTCTCATCCATGATGATCACCGCACCGCTGCCCAAGCCCGAACCCGCCTTCTGTATCGAGTCGTAATCCATGGTCAAATCCATCATGGTCGCGCCCGTCAAAACTGGCATAGACGAGCCGCCAGGAATCACCGCTTTGAGCTTATGACCATGACGTACCCCGCCCGCCATTTCTAGCAGCTTGGCAAACGGCGTACCCATAGGCACTTCAAAATTGCCTGGATTATTGACATGACCTGACACGGAAAATAGTTTCGTGCCGCCATTGTTAGGCTTGCCGATTTCCAAGAACGCCTGACCACCGTGATTGATGATGTAGGGAATGCTGGCGAAGGTTTCGGTGTTGTTAATCGTGGTGGGTTTGCCGTACAAACCGAAGCTGGCAGGGAACGGCGGCTTAAAGCGCGGCTGACCTTTTTTGCCTTCGATAGATTCGAGCAAAGCGGTTTCTTCACCGCAGATGTACGCGCCGTAACCTAAGTGGTTATGCAGCTCGAAATCAAAGCCCATACCCATGATGTCTTTGCCCATAAAACCCGCCGCGCGCGCTTCTTCGCCTGCTGCTTCCATGCGCTCATAGGCTTCAAAAATTTCGCCATGCACATAGTTGTAGCCAACCTTGACACCCATCGTATAAGCGGCAATCGCCATACCTTCGATAAGCACATGCGGGTTGTAACGCATGATGTCCCAGTCTTTGCAAGTACCAGGCTCGCCTTCGTCTGAATTGCACACGATGTATTTATCGCCGGCAAAACCGCGTGGCATAAAGCTCCACTTCAAGCCTGTTGGGAAACCCGCACCACCACGTCCGCGCAGAGCGGAAGTTTTCACTTCAGAGATGATGGTTTCAGGGGAAATTTTCTCGGTGAGAATTTTGCGCAGCGCGCTGTAGCCGCCGACTTTTAGATAATTGGCGAGTGTCCACGGCTCGTCAAAATCCATGGTGGTTTGAGTAACTGGTCCGCGCGTCATTTGCCTAGCTCCGCCAACAGTGCATCAATTTTTTGTTCAGTCATACGACCGCATAATTTTTTGTTGCTCACCGTGAGCAAGGGTGCTTCGATACATGCGCCCATACACTCACCTTCGCGCAAGCCAAATTTGCCATCAGCAGTCACTTCGCCAATGCCAATACCCAGCTTGCTTTCGATGTATTTCACCGTGTCCAACGCGCCGCACAAGGTGCAAGACAGATTGGTGCACACCGTCAAAGTGTGCTTACCCATAGGCTTTAAGTTGTACATGTGATAGAAGGTCGCGACTTCATACACCGCCATGTGCGCCATGCCTAAAAAGGCGGCAACATCGGTCATGTCATCGTTAGAAATCCAACCTTTTTCATCTTGCACAAAACGCAAGGCGGCCATCACGGCGGATTGCTTTTGGTCGGCGGGATATTTAATCAACTCGCGGTTGATTAAGTCTTGTATGGATGCGGATAACATTAGCGGTCTATCTCTCCGAAAACGATGTCTTGAGTACCGATAATGGTGACTACGTCGGCGATCATGTGACCGCGCGCCATTTCATCCAAAGCGGCTAAGTGAGCAAAACCCGGTGCGCGGATTTTCATGCGATACGGCTTGTTCGCGCCGTCTGAAACCAAGTAAATACCAAACTCACCTTTAGGATGTTCCACAGCGGCATACGCCTCACCTGCTGGAACATGCATCCCTTCGGTAAATAATTTGAAATGGTGAATCAGCTCTTCCATGTTCTCTTTCATCGCCACACGATTCGGCGGAGAGAATTTATGGTTAGCGGTAATCACCGGACCCGGATTAGCTTTCAGCCAAGTCACGCATTGCTCGATGATGCGATTGCTTTGCCTCATTTCTTCGACGCGCACTAAATAACGGTCGTAAGAGTCACCTGTTTTACCGACGGGAATATCGAAATCCAAACGGTCATACACTTCGTAAGGCTGCTTCTTGCGCAAATCCCACTCGATACCTGAACCACGCAACATCGGCCCTGAAAAACCCAATGCCAGTGCGCGTTCTGGGGTGACCACACCAATACCCACGGTGCGCTGTTTCCAGATACGGTTGTCGGTCAGCAGCGTTTCGTATTCGTCGATGCACTTAGGAAAACGCTTGGCGAAATCGCCGATGAAATCCAACACTGAACCTTGACGATTTTCATTCATCTTCGCCACGGCTGCGGCGTTGTGAATTTTCGAGGCTTGGTATTGCGGCATACGATCAGGCAAGTCGCGATACACACCACCCGGACGATAATAAGCCGCGTGCAAACGCGCACCCGAAGCTGCTTCATACACGTCCATCAAATCTTCGCGTTCGCGGAAGCAATACAAAAACATGGTCATCGCGCCGATGTCCAAACCGTGCGCGCCCAACCACAGCAAGTGATTCAGCACGCGGGTAATTTCATCGAACATCACGCGGATGTATTGCGCACGCAAGGGCACATCAATGCCCGCCAGCTTTTCAATCGCCATTACATACGCGTGTTCGTTAGACATCATCGACACATAGTCGAGGCGATCCATGTAGGGCACAGACTGCAAAAAAGTTTTGTGTTCAGCGAGTTTTTCAGTCGCGCGGTGCAGCAAACCAATGTGCGGATCGGCGCGTTCAATCACCTCACCATCCAACTCCAACACCAAGCGCAGCACGCCGTGCGCGGCAGGGTGCTGAGGGCCAAAATTCATTGTGTAATTCTTAATCTCAGCCATAGCGTTAGATACCTCCGACGATTTGCAACGCGCGTTCACAATTAATTTCAGTGCAGGCTAATGCTTGCGCAGCCAGCGTTACGCCGTAACTAAAATTCATTGTGTAATTCTTAATCTCAGCCATGTTGTTATCCTCGAACCGAGCCGTACAGCTCATCACGCACGATGCGCGGGGTGACTTCACGCGCTTCTATCGACACAGGTTGATAGACCACACGCTGTTGTGAGGGGTCGTATTTCATTTCGACATGACCTGATAAAGGGAAATCTTTACGGAAGGGATTGCCGACAAAACCATAGTCGGTTAGCAAGCGACGCAAGTCTGGGTGACCTGTAAACACGATGCCGTACAAGTCAAAGGCTTCGCGCTCAAACCAATTTGCGCATGACCACACATTAGTCAACGAGGGCAACACAGGGAATGCATCTTCTTCGGCAAAAACGCGTACGCGCAGACGCTGATTGAGCGACACCGACATCAAGTGATATACAACCGCAAAGCGTTTGCCTGTCCATGCGCCATCGCCATAATCTAAATAGTCCATGCCGCACAAATCCATCATTTGCTCGAAACAAAAACCTGCCGTGTCACGTAATTGGGTAAAAACTTGCAGCAAATCCGCCGCACGTACCACCAAGGTCAGCTCACACAACTCAATCGTGGAACTCACAATTTGACCAGCAAAATGACTGGCTAGATTTTCTTGCAGCGCAAACAACTTTTTGTCATGCATATCACACAAATCAGCACTCATATTGACCCTATCGCGCAATGGTATTGGTACGTTTGATTTTGTTTTGCAACTGAATAATGCCGTACAGCAAGGCTTCAGCCGTAGGAGGACAACCTGGCACATAAATATCGACGGGGACGATGCGATCGCAACCGCGCACCACCGAGTAGGAATAGTGGTAGTAACCGCCACCATTCGCACACGACCCCATCGAGATAACCCAACGCGGCTCAGCCATCTGGTCGTAAACCTTGCGCAGCGCGGGAGCCATTTTGTTACACAGCGTGCCCGCCACAATCATCACATCAGACTGACGTGGACTAGGACGAAACACCACACCAAAACGATCCAAGTCGTAGCGCGACGCACCCGCTTGCATCATCTCCACCGCGCAACACGCCAAACCAAACGTCATCGGCCACAGAGAACCCGTGCGGGTGTAATTGATAATGGTGTCCAGCGTAGTTGTGACTACGCCTTTTTCCAAGATGCCTTCTATTCCCATTCCAATGCCCCTTTCATCCACTCGTAGATAAAACCGACGACCAAAATCGCCAAAAATATCATCATGGAAATAAAGCCGAACATGCCAATTTCCTTGAGCACAATCGCCCAAGGAAATAAGAATGCAATTTCGAGATCAAACAGAATAAACAGGATGGCGACCAAATAATAACGCACGTCGAACTTCATCCGCGCATCTTCAAAGGCTTCAAAGCCACACTCGTAAGGAGAGAGCTTTTTACTATCAGGACGATTAGGCGCGACTAGCTTGCCCAAAATAACAGGCACGACACCGACAGCCAAACCGACGCAGATAAACAACAGCACCGGAAAATAGTTTTCCAACATTGAGCTTCCTCCTCTGCGCTAACTCCGTAGATAGAGCTAGCCTTAAAATTACTGTGCGTAATACGCATCAGCTTATAAATTTGGTGCGGATGGGGAGACTCGAACTCCCACGCCCTTACGGGCACAAGCACCTCAAGCTTGCGTGTCTACCAATTCCACCACAACCGCAAAAACAACTACAAAGATTCGAGATAGCCGATACAGAATAAAAACCTCAGCATCGCATTTAACTAAATCTCTAATCCAAAACCCTGCTTTTCTTACTTAGGAATCGCTGCTGATTTTGAGGCATCAACAGGTGCAGCCTGCACCACTGGCGCAGCGAGCTTTTCCATCACACCTTGCTGACTCGCGGTATGCGAATACAGATAGGTCAGCGACAAACTAGTGACAAAAAACACCCCAGCGGCAATCGCCGTGCTACGACTCAAAAAATTAGCCGAGCCGCTAGACCCAAACAAACCACCCGCCGACCCCGTACCGAACGCCGCGCCCATGTCAGCACCTTTACCATGCTGAACTAACACCAAGCCGATTAACACTATCGCGGTAATCACATGCACCACCCAAACCAATGTTTCCACATTTCACCTCAACTATTAATCACTACTGCGCAGCGCGACAAATCGCCACAAAATCTTCCACCACCAAAGAGGCACCACCAATCAAACCACCATCAATGTCAGCACACGCAAACAACTCTGCCGCATTGCCAGCCTTTACGCTGCCGCCGTACAAAATACATAATTTTACCGCCACCGCCGCATCATGCGCCGCGACACGCTGACGTATAAAGGCGTGCACCGCTTGCGCTTGCTCAGGCGAAGCCGTCTTGCCTGTACCAATCGCCCAAACAGGCTCATAAGCAATCACGGATTTAAGCAAAGCCGCCACACCAAAGCGCACCAAAATCGCATCCAGCTGAGTCGCAATCACCTGCTCCATCACACCTGATTCGCGCTCTGCCAGCGTTTCACCTACGCAAAAAATTGGCGTTAAACCCGCTGCTTGCGCCGCTGCAAATTTTGCCGCTGCAATCTCATTGCTTTCATGGAACAAACCACGACGTTCCGAATGCCCAATGATGACGTAGCGGCAGGCAAAATCGACCAACATACCGGGTGCCACCGCACCCGTAAACGCACCTTCTTCATTGGGACTAAGATTTTGCGCACCCCAAGCGATATTTGATCCTTGCAACATCGCTTGCGCTTGCGCCAAGTATGGGTAAGGCACGCACACTGCGTAATCCGCAGCAGTCAAACTTTTTACGCCCGCCAATACGCCTGTTAACAGGGTTTCGTTGCGCGCCAAACGGCCAAACATTTTCCAATTCCCAACTACGAGTTTGCGCCGTGTCGTCATAACCAATCCGCCATTTACCAAAGCGCGCAATCCTACCCGCGAAGCACACCTTGGTCAATGAATCTCTCTAAAATTTAGTAATACTATTATTCAACTTGCACAGGAATCGCGCCGCGCTGCGCGACAATTCGATTGCGCTCATCCACATAGACCAACTTAGGATGGAAGTCCGTCAACTCTTTTTCATCCAACATCACATAGCTGGCAATAATCAAAATGTCGCCCGGATTCGCCTTATGCGCCGCCGCGCCATTCACAGAAATCAAACCTGAGCCGCGTTGCGCGCGTATCGCGTAAGTCGAAAATCGCTCGCCGTTAGTCACGTTATAAATATCAATTTTTTGATATTCCAATATGTCAGCGGCATCCAGCAAATCATCGTCTATCGCGCACGAACCTTCGTAATGCAGCTCGGAGTGAGTCACATGCACGCGGTGCAATTTCGCATTCAACATGATTCTTTGCATACAACCTCCAATTCAAACGGGCGCGGATTATATAGGGCATCTCGAAAAATCCAAATCTCATCGCGATGCGTTGTTGCTCTCAAAAAATTACTCCTAACATATCAACCATATGCGTCGTCGTAATTTTTTGTTCGCGCCTTCACATGAAACCAGGAGCGAATGCGACTATGTTTCATGGGGAAACCCCTTGCGGGCTAGCTTCGCTTTTCGCACCAATCTTGCAGCTTTAGCTGCGTAGCTTGGTGGTGATGCCCTTAGCGGGTAGATATTTGAATCTTTCGAGACACCTAGCGTAATTACTGCACCTGACAAACTTCAATGTTATCCAATAGCCGCGTGCTGCCTAATTTTGCCGCTGCCACGATTACGCCATCATTAACCAGGGCATTCATCACACTCAAATCAGCTTGTTTACGCAGCGACACATACTCGACCTGCCAACCTTGCGCACTTAATTGCTGGATGGCGTGCGCGCTGAGTTGTGAAAAGTTTTGTTCGCCTTGCAACAAATCGTCGCGCAAGTTCAATAAAACCTGGCGCAACTGTGGTGCGATGCGGCGTTGTACTTCATCCAGATATTGATTGCGCGAACTCAACGCTAAACCATCCGCCGCGCGCACCGTTTCGCCACCGACAATTTGCACAGCTAAATTTAATTGCGCCACCATCTGGCGAATAATATGCAGCTGCTGATAATCTTTTTTGCCAAACAACGCGACGTGTGGCTGCACGATATTCAACAACTTCAACACCACCGTTGCCATGCCACGAAAATGTCCAGGACGCGCAGCACCACATAACTCATTGGCAATCGCTGGCGGCTCGATAAACACACTTTGTGGCAGCGGGTACATCTCGCTCACGCTAGGCGCAAACACCACATCCACCAAGCCTTGCATCAACTCACAATCAGCCTGCAAAGTGCGCGGATAACGCTCAAAATCTTCATTGGGGCCAAATTGCAACGGATTAACAAACACACTCGCCACCACGCAAGCCCCGTGCTGCCTTGCTTGGCGCATTAAAGCTAAGTGTCCTTGATGCAAATTGCCCATGGTCGGCACAAACGTAATACGCGCTTGCCTAGCTAAAAATTCGCGCAATTCAATAACGCTATGAATGATTTTCATATCAGCCTCTTAAAAATTAAAAAACTCGAAACCGTAAAGTTTCGAGTTTTTATTCGCTAAAAAATTCAGCGCAGCTTAGTGCAAATGACTGCCTTCTTCATGCACATGACCGTGCTGTAATTCTTCGGCTGTCGCAGCACGAATGCCTGTAACCGTACAAGCGAAGGTCAAAGTTTTACCCGCTAAAGGATGGTTCCCATCGACGGTCACTTCGTCATCGTTCACTTCAATCACAGTGTACAAAATAAAATCTTCTTCGTCTGATTCTTCAGGCGCGCCTTCAAACTGCATACCGATGGCAACATCTTTAGGGAACGAGCTACGCGCTTCGACTTCAACCATTTCGTGTTCGTATTCACCGAACGCATCATCAGGTTGCAAAGTCACGCTGACTTTATCGCCAATCGCTTTACCATGCAAAGCCTCTTCCACCAAAGGAAAAATACCATCGTAACCACCGTGCAAATAGCTAATTGGCTCGCCCACTTTTTCGTGTACTTCGCCTGCTGAATCGGTTAATTGGTAGGTCAACGAGACCACGCTATCTTTACTAATTTTCATTTCATTTCCTTAATTAAATTTAATACTGCTTGCGCATGTCCCTGAGCGGTTACGCCGTACATGACATGCTGCAACTTACCTACTTTATCAATCACAAACGTCGAACGTTTAATGGATAATTTTTTACCGCTTTCGGTTTCTTTCTCATACATCACTGCATATTTTTTACATACTCGCGCATCGGGGTCGGACAACAACTGCACTGCCAAGCCGTACTTATCGCGAAAGCTCGCGTGACTTAAACAGTCGTCGCGGCTGATTCCCACCACCACCGTATCTAGATTGCCAAAATCATCAATCAAATCGGTAAATTCATTGGCCTCCAGCGTGCAACCTGGCGTGTCATCGCGTGGGTAAAAATACAGCACCACGTTCTTGCCATGCTGCGCCGTCAAAGAAAACGTCTGCATATCCGCATCGGGCAATTCAAAATGCGGGGCTTCCGCTGCTACGTTTAATGGCTGGGGGTGCATGGCGGTCTCCTTAAAGGGCGCGCATTGTAAACGTAAAAATGAAAATCCCCAATTTCAGTCCATTCAGCAGACAAGGGCACGGCTATAATTCGCGCCATGAAAAATCTCACCACCCTCTTAGGCGGTCTGACTGCCGAACAATTTTTAGGCGATTACTGGCAAAAAAAGCCGCTGTTAATTCGTCAAGCCATCCCTAACTTTAACGGCTTATTAAGCCGCGATGAACTCATTAACCTCGCCTGCGAGGACGATGCACAAGCTCGCCTTATCAAGCAACAGCGCAATCGTTTTAGCTTGCAAAACGCACCTTTCTTCGCTGAAGATTTTGAGCATTTAGAGAAATCTAAATGGACAGTTTTAGTACAAGGGCTGAATCATCATTTAGCCAGCGGAGCCGAATTGCTCAAGCAATTTAATTTTATTCCGCACGCGCGCTTAGACGATTTGATGGTCAGTTTTGCACCCAAAGGCGGCGGGGTGGGACCGCACTTTGATTCTTATGATGTGTTTTTACTGCAAGGCGTGGGGCATCGTCGCTGGCAGATTTCAGCACAAGCCGACCGCACCCTAATTGAAGGTGCGCCGCTGCGTATTTTGAGTGACTTCAAAGTGGAGCAAGAATGGCTGTTAGCCCCTGGCGACATGCTTTATCTGCCCCCGCACTACGCGCACAACGGCATCGCCGAAGATGATTGCATGACCTATTCCATTGGCTTTCGCACTCCCGCGTATCAAGAATTAGCTGAGCAATTTTTAGTCTATTTGCAAGATACCGTGTGCGCCGACGGCATGTATGCCGACCCCGAATTAACCGTGCAAAAACATCCAGCCGAAATTGGTGCGCAGATGCTGGCGAAAGTCACGCAAAAATTAAATGAAATTCGTTGGGACGAAGACGATGTGGCGCAATTTTTGGGCTGCTATTTAAGCGAGCCCAAAGCGCATATCTTTTTTGATGCGCCCACGCGTGCGATAAAGCGAGATAAATTCACGCAAGCCTTAGCCACGCAAGGCATCACGCTTAATCTCAAAACACAAATGCTGTGTCACGCTGGCAGCATTTTTATCAATGGTGAAGCGATACCGTGTGAAGCGAGTGATTATAAAATCCTGCGCGAATTAGCCGACCATCGCCAACTGGGCGCGAAAGATAATTACTCGGCGACGCTGCTGGATTTAATTTTTGAGTGGTATTCAAACGGATTTTTACAGCTCAATGTGAAGGAGAAAAATCATGGTAAGCCCGCCAACTAGCCAAGCATTACACGGCAATCAGGAGTTCGTCACCGCCTTAGATACGCTGTGCGGCATGGCGCAACAAAACTTATATTTATTCGATAAAGATTTCGCGCAGCAAGGCTTTAACAGTGTGACGCGTTTTGAAATTTTGCATAAATTTTTACTCGCCAGCCCCACGCACCGCGTTTATTTTCTCGCCCACGAGACCCGTTACTTAACGACCCAATGCGCACGCATCGAAATCCTCGTCAAGCAATTTGGCGCAGCCATTGCCATCCATCAACTACCTAAAAGTCTGCAACACTTGAGCGAGGCATTTGCCGTGGCAGATACCGATCATTGCTTACGTCGTTTTCATTTCGATGCACCCGAAGGCATTTTTGAATTGCATCAAGCCAGTCAAGCGCGCGCTTACCAAGGACGTTTTTTAGAGATGTGGGCAAGCTCTACCGCCGCCCCTAGCGCAACTAAATTAGGCTTGTAAGCCAAGAGTCGTATGGCTAGCTAAATTTTGTTGCGATAAGCCTAGATTTTCTAAAATTCGCTGGTAGAATGCCGCCACTTTGATTTTGGCTGAGTCGGTTTTGCTGCGATGCCGTTTCAAAATATAGATTGATTTTAATAACTTAACTTTAAGGAAATACATAATGAAACGTTCTGCTCTGGTTGTTGCTTTGTTGGCTTTGGCTTTGACTGCTTGTGGCGAAAAAGCTGCTGAAACTGCTGCCGCTGCATCAAACGCAGCTTCTGCTGTTGCTGCTGCCGCTCCTGCTGTAGTTGATGCTGCATCTGCTGTTGCTGGCGCATCTGCTGTTGCTGCTGTTTCAGAAGTTGCTGCTACTGCATCTACTGTTGCTGGCGCTGCTGCAACTGCTGCTGACGCAATGAAGAAATAAGTCTTAACAACTTATTCGTTGCACAAAAAACCGACGCAAGTCGGTTTTTTTTCGTCCTAAGAACAGGATTGGGGATTGCGTTAAATGCAGTGAATTGGTTTTTCCAACCCTCAATCCTTCACTCAGAAACAGGTGCTTTAGCCCCGTTGTTTCGTGAGAATACCCTTGCGGCATCGCTCCTCGCTGCCCCTAAACTATTTCTCGCCAGCCAAATCCATCTGCTTGCGTTGCTACGCCTATCCAGTCACTTGCGCAATTCAACACGCTACTCAATGCCGCCACGGCTAATTCGGAACTATTATTTTTATGGCTCAAATGCGCGGCAACTAAATGTTGCAAGCGGCTATTGTCTAACTTTGCCAAAATTGCGGCGGCTTGTTGATTATTCAAATGTCCAAACCGCCCGCTCACGCGCTGTTTCAAGCTATAAGGATAATCACCATGAGCAAGCAAATCGCTATCGTGATTGCACTCCAACACCAGCGCGTCGCAGCCACTCAACATCGCTTCGATATGCGGCGTACTGCAACCCACATCGGTCAACACGCCTAAGCGGCGCGCGCCGTCCCCCAATACATATTGCACAGGTTCGGCGGCATCGTGTGGCACGGGATAAGGCTGGATTTGCATATCGTTAATTGCGAATACGCGGTGCGCGTCAATTTCATGCAACTGCGCGACATGCGCAAACGCCTTCGGACATGCGCGCAACGTGCCATGCGTCAGCCAAACATTTAGATTAAATTTGCGCGCGAGTTTTGCCACACCCGAAATATGGTCGCCATGTTCATGCGTGACCACGATGCCCGTGAGTTGCTCAGGAGAGATACCTAATTTGGCGAGCCGCGCGATGCTGTCTTGCAAACCAAAACCACAGTCCAACAACACGCGTGTTTGCTGAACTTCTATCAACAGCGCGTTGCCTTCGCTGCCGCTGCCGAGTGAGGCAAAACGCATTTCAGCGAGCCACGCCGATACGCGCTAAGTTATCGAACAAGCGCAGGGGCAACGGCACTCGCCGCAGCAGGAACTTGGTAGGTATCCAAAGTTTTGAGGGGGCTTAAATCAGCGGGGGTCAAGAGAGCAGGAACGGCACTAGCCGCAGCGTGTCCATCGAAAGGTTTTAATTCAGTACAGCCAGCCAATGCCAATACAGCCGCGAATCGCACTACGTTTTGCAAAATGTTCATACGGTTATTCCTAAGCAATCACGCCAGCTAATCGCATGGCTTGTTCGACTTGCGCGTGCGCGGCATTCGACAACGGCGTAAGCGGCAAACGCAAGGTGTTTTGCATCATTCCCATGCGTGCCACCGCCCACTTCACCGGAATCGGATTGGCTTCGACGAACAAATGGCGATGCAAGGCAAGCAACTTGAAGTTAATCGCGCGCGCTATCAGCACATCATTCGCCAACGCTGCGGCGCACATCTCGTGCATCAATTTTGGCGCGACATTCGCGGTTACCGAAATCGTGCCGTGCGCACCGAGCAACATCAACGCCAGCGTACTGGCATCGTCGCCGCTATAGATGGCAAAATCTTTCGGTGCGCGCGCCAGCAAGTCACTGCCGCGTTCGATGTTGCCCGTCGCGTCCTTGATACCGACGATATTGGGAATCTGCGCTAGGCGCAGCACCGTGTCATTGTGCATATCCGCCACAGTACGCCCCGGCACGTTATACAAAATGTGCGGCATATCGACCGCTGCGGCGATGGCTTTGAAATGTTGATACAGACCTTCTTGCGTCGGTTTGTTGTAGTAAGGAACCACTGTCAGCGAAGCATCCGCACCCGCTTTTTTGGCAAAGGTTGCCAGCTCAATCGCTTCTTTAGTGGAGTTCGCTCCCGTACCCGCGATGATGGGAATACGCTTCGCCGCGTGCTGCACGGCGGTGGCAATCAGCAACTCGTGTTCAGCCAAATCCACTGTCGGGGATTCACCTGTCGTACCAACCACCACAATCGCATCCGTGCCTTGCTCGATATGGAAATCTATCAACGCGCAGAAGCTAGGCAAATCCAAACTGCCATCTGCCAACATCGGGGTCACAATCGCAACAATACTGCCCTTAATCATCTCGTACTCGCCAAAAATCAAAGCGCGCATTCTACCTCAAGGCACGCCAAAAGCCGCGCTGCTGTGGAATAATGCTGCCTCACTGAATTCGTCCGCTGCGTATGTCCAACTCCCTCAATACTTTGCAGCCTGGCGACATTGCCACTATCACGGCAATACACGCCGAAGAAGCCCTGCATCAACGCCTGATGGCATTAGGTTTTCGCGTTGGTAAACCAATCGAAATGATACGCAAAGCCAGTTTTTCAGGCCCACTACAAGTGCGCATCGGCACCACCGACATCGTGTTACGCCGCAGCGAAGCAGCAAAAATTAAGGTGCAAAAAACATGAAGCGTATCGCACTGTTAGGGATGCCCAACACGGGCAAATCCACGTTATTTAATCGCATGACGGGCGGCTCGGCACGGGTGGGCAATTGGCCGGGTATCACGGTGGAATTGCTGAGTGGAAAAATTTTGCTGGGCAGCGATATGGTGGAGATTATCGACCTGCCCGGCATCTATGATTTACACGGCTATTCCGACGATGAACAAGTGGTGCGACATTTCTTGCACGACAACGTACCCGATCTCGCTTTAATCATCCTCAACGCCACGCAAATCGAACGCCAGATGAGTTTGTTGCTGCAACTCAAGCAGCTCAATATGAACATCGTGGTACTGCTCAATATGGCGGACGAAGCCAAGAAATTCGGCATCACCATCGACAGCAAAAAAATGTCCGACTTGTTAGAAATGCCGATATTTTTACTCAGCGGAAAATATGGCAACGGTTATCACGAAGCTCTGCAAGCCATCACCCGCGCCCTGCGCTATCCAACGCCTGGCATGGCGGAACAGCTACGCAGCCAGTTGGAGCAAGACGAACATATCGCCACCGAGATGGCGCGCGTGATGCAACACGCGGTGCAAATCCCCGCACGCTTACCAGAAAATCTCACCGAAAAACTCGACCGCGTGATGCTGCATCCGTGGGCAGGATTGCCGATATTTTTCGCCATCATGTATCTGCTATTCCAAGGCATCTTCCTGTTTGGACAACCACTACAAAGTGGCATCGCCATCGGCTTCACTTGGTTGCGCGAAGCCGCACTCGCTCCCGCGTTAAGCGCGCTGCCGCACGCCCTGCAAGGCTTGCTACTAGACGGCATTTACAACGGCGTAGCAACCGTCGCCGCCTTCGTACCCATCATCGTATTGTTCTTTTTGTTTATGGCAATTATCGAAGACAGCGGCTATCTATCGCGCGCCGCATTTTTGATGGACGCGCTAATGGCAAGATTGGGATTAGACGGGCGCGGCTTCGTGATGTTGCTGATGGGTTTTGGCTGCAATGTCCCCGCACTGATGGGCACACGGGTGATGCGCTCGCGCTCCATGCGTTTGCTGACCATGCTGGTCATTCCGTTCTCGCTATGCTCGGCGCGCTTGCAAGTTTTTGTGTTTATTACTGCCGCTTTATTTTCGCCAAAAGCCGCGCCGCTGGTGCTGTTCAGCCTATATTTATTCAGCTTCGCCGCCGCGATTGTGACCGCGCTGTTATTCAAAAATAAATTCAAAAATTCAGAACCGTTCGTATTAGAACTACCGCCTTACCGCTTCCCCACCGCGCGGCAAATGCTGTTGCGCGGCTGGCATGAAGTCACGCATTTTTTACGCCGCGCCACGCAATTTATCATCGCCGGCGTGGTGCTGGTTTGGCTGCTCACGCACATTCCCTTCACCGCCGTTCCCGCCAGCGCGGATACGCTTTCCGGCATGATAGGAAACTGGCTACACCCTTTATTCGCGTCGCTAGGCATCACCCCCGAACTCACCATCGCCCTCATCTTCGGCTTCGTCGCCAAAGAGATTGTTATCGGCTCGCTGGCGGTGATTTACGGACTTTCAGGCGATGCTCTAGGCGGCGCATTAGCCCAGCAACTCGACTGGGTGCAAGCCTACAGCTTCATGTTATTCACGCTGATTTACACCCCGTGTTTATCCACCATCGCCACGCTAAAAAGCGAAGCCAAAGACATGGGCTTCACGCTATTTTCTATCCTCTGGTCGCTGGGGCTGGCATGGCTGGTGAGCTTTGTTTTTTATCAGGGTGCGCGGATGTTGGGGTACTAACAAGCCCTTGCAGAAATATCTAAATACTTATATATTAATGCCATGAAGCCACTCATATTCACAGGCACCAGCGAAGACGACCTAGCCGAATTTCCCAAAGAAGCAAAAGGAGCAGCAGGGCATGAACTATGGCAAGTTCAGCTAGGCTTGATGCCATCCGATTGGAAGCCGATGCTCAATGTCGGCGCAGGCGCATACGAAATCCGTGTTCATGTGTTGGGCGAATGGCGAATTCTTTACGTCGCAAAATTTGCCGATGCGATTTATGTGCTACACGCTTTTCAAAAGAAAACCCAGCAAACGCGCAAAGAAGACATCGACCTAGCGGCATCTCGTTACAAGCGACTCAAGGAGAGTGCGAAATGAAAACTGAAAAACTCAAAATAACCAAGTCGTGCGGCAACGTATTTATCGACTTGGGATTCTCGCCCGAAGAAGCCACTATCCTTGCGATGCGCTCACAGTTGATGGGCGAACTGCGCATCAAAATCCGCGATGAAGCATGGACGCAAATAGATGCAGCCGCCGTGCTAGGAATTTCTCAATCGCGCGTCTCAGATTTGATACGCGGCAAGTGGGATAAATTCAGCTTGGATATGCTGATTACTTTGGCAACGCGGGCGGGAAAAAAGGTCGAGTTGAGATTGGCGGCGTGATTGGCAAACGAAAATCATTCATATACAAATCTAAACTTGCTTTCAAAATATTATTTAGGTAAGTTCCGTATCGGGTGTTAGCAAGGCGAGCTGTGTCATCCTTGCTTAAAATTCGGTAGTGTCTGTCCTCGTACCGAAAACACCCACCAAGTTTCTCAAAAGCAGCCCTCAATCACCACCCCGCTTGCGAAACTTTCCGCTCTGACAAACTACCTTACTGGTGATACGTAAAAATTGGATTTTGGCAAACAGTATTATTCCATCTCGATATACTCAAAAACACTCTCAGTCATTTTCTCAAATTCCGCTTCCGTCAGACCCGAAAACTCAGCCATAAAAGTCATCGCGGGTAGCCATCGCTCCTCCATTAACGTTTTAAGTTTCTCTGGAAAAATTCTAGCCTTTGCTTCTCGTGTCAAAAACGGCGGCAAAAAACACAACATGATGGACTGAAGCTCAAAACGAGCTTTCGATAAAAAATAAAGCCAAAATGGAAAACGCTCGTCAAGTTGAAAGACAAAATCCCGCGCTTCTGCAATTTCAAAAATCTCCCACTGCGTATCGTTATAACCATCAAAAACAACTGCAACACGCTCATGCCAGCGCAAGGCATTTGCAGGTGATGAAGTCAGCGAATTAAGGGCATCAATTGTGGGTTGGATATTGCCAGACAGAATGTCCAGCTTCGAGACGACGATATAAAGTAAATCTGGTTCAGTGCGGTTATTCAAACTAGCTCCCTTGCTAAATGCACGACTATCGCTGATATATCAGCGATATATCGGTTATCTACGGCGCGTAAAGAATCTATCAATCGCTATGCGCACACGCTGACCGAAGGTTTGGCGCGTGTCCCTGAAATCATCACTGTTGAATTCGTCGATGACCTCCCGTTTGCTGCCCCTAAAGATGCAGCGGGGGTGATGTTCAAAAAACACATCTTCCTCGTAGCGGAAAATATCGCTAGCCGTGAGCGGGTGCGCGAGGTTGTTGCTCACGAGTTGATGGGACATTTTGGGCTTGCTGGATTCTTCGGTGATAAGCTCAGTAGTGCTTTGCTTGCTATTCATTCTAGTAACCCTCGTTTATGTAATTATGTTTAGCTGAACTTCACGGCTAGATAGTCCAATTCAAAAAAATTATTTATTGAACGTAATTTATGTTTGCGCTTTTTGACAAAAAAGTTGTGCGGGTCGAAAAGAGCCAATGCGCATTTCGCCTTCAATAGGCTCAATCAATGCTCGTTCGTCGATGCGCCGCCGAAAGCTGGATTTATCCAAGCGACGACCGAGCATAATTTCGCAAGCGGTTTGAAGTTCGCCCAGTGTAAATTGCTCTGGCAAGAAACCGAAAGGCAACTCAAGGCGGTCAATTTCACTACGGGTTGCAGCAACCGCTTGTGCAATAAGTTGCTGGTGGTCAAAGGCTAAATAATTATCTGCCATTGCCTCATCAACGGGACACCAGCGCAGCGCATCTAGCCGCTTGCCTGCAGTGGGATTAAATTCTTCAGCGCGGCTTAATGCACGATAAACAATGCTAACCGCCCATGGCGCACGAGGGTCACGGCTTACACCGCCTACCGCGCACTGTTGGCGCAAGTAAGGCATTTGAATGGCGAGCCGTTCTTGTGCCACACGCTGCGCCGACGCTTCCAGATTGGCATCTAAATCAATCCGCACGACACCGCCCGGCAAAGCCCATAGCCCTGCGTATGGAGCTTGTTCGCGCTTACCAAGTAACACCGACAAACAATCATTGACCACTGACATCACAACCAGCTCAATTCGCGTGAAAGGCATCGGGTATATTTTTGCATCGGAATTTTGAGTAATTTTTTTCATCACGTTAATCATAGTTGCATCACACCACTAACTGTACTATAGTTAGTGGTGTGATGCAACTAACAACCAAAAAGGAATTAAAATGACTTCTAAGTTCAATCTCGCATTAGCCTTGGCAATTGATGCGCATACAGGGCAAATCCGTAAAAGCACCGAAAACTCTACAGGCATGGCAGTCCCATATATCACCCATCCCGTGGCTGTTTCAGCACTGGTGGTGCGATACGGCGGCAATGAAGATCAAGCGATTGCCGCGTTGCTACATGACGTGTTGGAAGATGGTGACAAAGCAATCGACTGGACGAGCCGCATCGCTGTATTTGGTGAGCATGTGTTGCATATAGTACAAGGCTGCACTGACGGCACACCCGATCCCACAACGGGAGAAAAAGCCCCATGGCGTGAACGCAAAGAAAGCTATTTGAAGCATCTTGTCGATGCGTCGAGCGATGTGTTGCTGGTATCTGCCTGCGATAAGTTAAACAACCTGCAAGCCATTCATTTAGATTTAGTTGAAACAGGTTTGTCGGTATTTGAGCGTTTTAGTGCAAAGCGTGATGATGTAATTTGGTACTACCAAACACTATGCGAGATTTTTACTCAACGTAGTGTTGCCCCCACAGCAGCGTTAAACAAAGAGCTGCAAGCGGTCAGAAATAAAATCCACGAACTTATTAGCAAGTAAAAATCATTGCTTGGTCTTGATACCGACTAACCCGCAGCAATCAACAAAATCGCTGGACGAGTCACGAGTAATCGGCGTGGTGCGTGAGGCAGTAAGGAAATTTAGATGAACATTAGCTATCCAAAAATTGGCTTATTAGCATTGGTTATTACCGCTTACATCCCCAACAGTTGGGGAACAGAGGATGTTATTTTGCAATGCAAGATGCAACGAAACGATGGACTCTGCCCATTAAATCATTGCATTACAGAAAGATTCTTTCTCATCAATGAGAAATCAAAAAAAGTTTTTGATAGCGGGGGAGGTAATAACTCAAAAATTACCTGCCCAATAGAATTATGGAGCAGTGAATCAATACGATTCACGCATAGCAGCAATACAGATTCCGAACAAAATGCGCCGTTGGAGGTTTCGAGGGAGGAGGTATTCTCTATCAGCAGATACTCTGGTGATATACAGATATTCACACGCTATAAATATGCCAGTTCTGGGCTTAAATTAAGCGAAAAAGAAAAATTAGAATGGGAGCAAAAAATGATAGAGAAAAACGGTATATTTTTTGGGGGATTCGTTGATACAAGCGAACAAGGAATTTGCAGTGTAACAAAAAAAGCATTCTAACCAAACAAGGAGAAGCACCATGAAACGCCTAGTCATACTCGCAGCAATCCTCACCAACACCACAGCATTTGCTGACACCCATGTCAGCGGACACACGCGCAGCAGCCCTGATGCGCAACGCAGCAATAACTATAATTCGCAAACTAATGGCGGTCACCAGCGCGACGAATACAGCTCTGGAACTGGTGCAACCAATAAGAGCAATGGCAGTTATGGTGCGCGCGACAATGACCGAGACGGCGTTTATAACCCCTACGACAGCAAGCCAGAATCCAAACGGGGAAGTTGGTAGCATTTAATTGATTTCATCATGATTAGCGTCATAAAAAGGAGCTTAAATGTCTTGGCCTGTAACGATGTATTACTGCACTGCCTGCGATTTTGAGCAAGGCGATTGGGTAACTTGGGGAACGCGTGAGTATGTCTTGAACAGTGGCGTGCGCATACCTGTGCACTGGCATATTGGCTGGTGTGCCTCATGCAACGGCATTGTTGCTGTCGAAAATTTATCTATGAAAATTCGTATGCAAGATTACCGAGCTGCACAACGGGAATTAAGTAAGTTTTCTCGCAGTATGTTTGGGGTTTCTAAACACCATAAATCTATGATGGGAAGGCTCGAAGACGATAGTAACAATGCAATTGACGCACTGGAAATGCTTATGGCCAGGAAAAATCCACCACATTGTTTACTGTGTTTAAGTAAGCAAGTGCATGAGCTAAACGATCCCCAATTAGATGATGAAGCACCAGACTCACCTTGCATCTTTAATGCGTCCAACCAACATGCTGGCGAGTCGAAATTAAAACAAAAAGACAATGGGCAACATTGGCAGCACCCTGAATGCGCAGGTCAAATTAAAACTAAGCTAGCGGACGGTGGATTAAGGATTGCTTTACGACCATCAATACAGCGTTTCACAGCTGAAGGGCTTTTAATCGACAAAGAGTTTGTAGACGGCAATTCAATTCCAGATAGCGAATACTACGACGCACTTTCGAAATCAAACTGGAAATACCGCGCACAGAGTCAAGTTAAAGAAGTTGGACACCCCTCGCTTATAACTTCATTTTTACGAGCACGCTGTAGTTAGCGCACCGCTACCCGCGCTTCACCCTACCGCATCGCCCCTATCACCACCGCATTTACAAACCCAGCATCAGCAAATTTTTTCAGCACATCTTCCACCGCTTCGGGTGCGACTGACACCAGCAAGCCGCCACTGGTTTGTGCGTCGGCTAACACGCGTTGTTGCCACGTTTCCACACCCGCCGCAAAGTCCACCTCGTGTCCGTAGCTCGCCATATTTCGCTCGATTGCGCCTGGACCTATACCTTGTTGTGCCAACGGCAAAGCCTCGGACAAAACAGGTACTTTGGCGAACTCGACTTCCGCTGTCAGACCTGCGCCTCGGCACATTTCTAGCAAGTGTCCTAGCAGTCCGAAGCCCGTCACGTCGGTGAGCGCGTGCACCGTTGGCATCACGGCTAGCTCACTGCCGACTTTGTTGAGTTGCGTGGTGGTATTGATGAGTTGCGCGTAACCCACATCGCTTAATAATTCTTTTTTCAGCGCGGCGGCAAGGATGCCCACGCCTAATCCTTTGCCCAAAATCAGCACGTCACCCGCGCGTGCCGCGCTATTTTTTTCACCTGATCGGGATGGACGATGCCCAATGCCACCAAGCCGTAGATGGGTTCGGGCGCATCTATGGAATGTCCGCCCGCGATGAGAATGCCCGCGTCGCAGCACACTGCTTCGCCGCCTTGCAAAATCGCGCGGATCGTTTCGACTGACATTTTGTTGATAGGCATCCCGACGATGGCGAGTGCCATGATGGGTGTGCCGCCCATCGCGTAAATATCGGAGATGGCATTGGTCGCGGCGATGCGTCCGAAGTCAAAAGCGTCATCGACTATCGGCATAAAAAAGTCGGTGGTGGCGATGATGGCTTGCTCGTCGTTTAAGCGATACACCGCCGCGTCATCCGCGCTTTCTGTGCCAACTAATAAATTTGGGAAGGGTAATTTCTTTTGCGCCTCGCCCAAAATTTCTTGCAGCAAAGCTGGAGAGATTTTGCAGCCGCATCCGCCACCGTGCGACAATCGGGTTAACTTCACTTCGTCCATTTTCATTTCCACTGCGTATGTTATTCAGAACCGCGAACTTATCACAGCTAGACGATTTCGATGCAATCATCGACGTGCGCACGCCTGCGGAATTCGCCGAAGATCACATTCCCGGCGCGATTAACTGTCCGGTTTTTTCCAACGAGGAACGCATTGTCGTCGGCACTTTATACAAGCAAGTCTCACCGTTTGAAGCGCGCAAAGTCGGCGCGGCACTGGTGGCAAAAAATATCGCGCATCATTTAGAAACACGCTTTTGCGACTATGAAAAAAACTTGAAGCCGTTAATTTATTGCTGGCGCGGCGGGCAGCGGCGCGATGAGCATCATTTTGGCGCAGGTAGGCTGGTCGGCGCATAAATTAGAAGGGGGCTACAAAGCCTATCGCCGCGAGGTGTTAAGCCAACTCGACAACTTGCCTGCGCAGTTTAATTATCGCGTGGTATGCGGCGCAACAGGCTCAGGCAAGAGCCGTTTATTGGACGCATTGGCAACTAATGGCGCGCAAGTGTTAGACCTCGAATCCTTGGCGCAGCATCGCGGTTCAGTGCTAGGTGGCTTACCGAATCAAGCCCAGCCCGCACAAAAAAATTTCGACTCACAGCTGCTACTCGCACTGCAAAAATTTGATGTCGCTCGTCCTATTTATGTCGAAGCAGAAAGCAAAAAAATCGGCAAGCTCGCGCTACCGACTAGCCTCTACAAAGCCATGCACAGCGCGCCTTGCGTGTTGCTCGCCACCAGCATGGAGGCGCGTCTCGCGCTGCTGTTAGCCGACTATCAACACCTCATCGCCGCCCCACAAAAACTCATCGCGCTGCTGCAAGTTCTGCATAGTTTTCATGGCAAAAAACGCATCGAACATTGGCAAGCACTCATTCTCGCTAAAGATTTTCACAGCCTCGTCGCTGAGTTATTAGCACTCCATTACGACCCAGGTTACGCACGCTCGCAAGGTTTGCATTACCCACAGTTAAATCAAGCCGAAACCCTTGCCATCAACGACATTTCCCCCACCGCATTAAGCCGTGCAGCACAACATTTAATCCGCCGCTAATGAATCAACCTAAAATTTTAAGGAGCAGCCATGAACTACTCGATTCTCATTACTTTTTGCTTAGTCTGTTTAAGCGCGTGCAGCCCTAACGACAGCCCCGCGCCTACGCCAAAATTATTCAGCGAATCGCGCGACGCGTTAGATAAAGCCAAAGCGGTGGAAGGGCTACTGCAACAACAAAATGCGGCACAACAACAAGCCATAGACGCACAAAAATAATTAGCAAAAATTTAGCAAAAAAATTTCGCGCGTATTAAGATGCGCGCACCCAAACACAAGGAGAAGCATCATGGCAAAAGGTCAACAACGCAAAAACAAAGAAGTGAAAAAACCCAAGAAAACGCCGCCACCTGCGGTTTAATTTTTAGCCCATAAAGACAGACTAGCCCCACTAACATAGCGGGGCTTTTTTAATCACGCCGCCCTAAAAATTATCACCCTCGCTGATGCGCATAGCCCAACTCCAGCAACGCTTACAAGCCTTAGGCTGCAAACCTTGCCACGCCGATCGACTGCTGCGCGGCTGGCTGCAAATCGCCTCTTACGACAGAGTACACAGCCCAGCGGAAAACTTTTTTCCACTGGCATTACGCAATGAATTACCCGCGCTTGAATACGAGCTAAATGGCTTGGCGCGCTTGGCGAGTACGCATTTGGCGGATGGTCATAAAATTCATGACCAATCCCCCACCCTAACCCTCCCCCGCAAAGCGGTAGAGGGGGCCAACGCCGCGCTACGCGCATCAGCCAATAATGTGGCGCGTTTATTGGTGGAATTGCATGACGGACAGATGGCAGAAAGTGTGTTGCTGCCACGCGGCGGCTTGTGCATTTCGACACAAGTCGGTTGCGCGATCGGTTGTGTGTTTTGTATGAGCGGACGCGCGGGACTGATACGACAATTAGATAGCTTAGAAATCGTCGCGCAAGTGGTGTTGGCACGTCGCCAGCGTGCTGTGAGCAAGGTGGTTTTTATGGGTATGGGCGAGCCTGCGCATAATCTCGACAATGTGCTAGAAGCCATTGCGCTGCTTGGCACGCAAGGCAACATCGGACATAAAAATTTAGTGCTTTCTACAGTAGGCGATGAGCGTGTTTTTGCACGACTCGCGCAGCATCTGGTGAAACCCGCATTGGCGATTTCGTTGCACAGCACCGATGCAACACTACGCGCGCAGTTGTTGCCGAATGCGCCGCCCATGCCGATAGAAAAACTGGTGGAACACGGCGAAGCCTATGCGCGCGCGACGGGCTATCCCGTGCAATATCAATGGACGTTAATCGCGGGCGTGAACGACAGCGATGCTGAACTGGCGGGCATTGCGCGGCTACTAAAAGATAAACACGCGATGATGAATTTCATTCCGTTCAATGCGGTGGATGGGCTCAACTTTCAACGTCCCTCTATTGAGCGCACCGAGGCGATGGTGCAGATGCTCAAGCAACACGGCATTTTGGCGCGCATCCGCGACTCGGCGGGACAAGAAATCGAAGGCGCGTGTGGGCAGTTACGCGCCCGTGCAGAAAAACAAAATCGCAGTCAAAAAGTGGGGTTCACTAGTAGCGTAAAAGTTGCTATTCCTGCTGCAAACAGCATGGAATAAGCGCACATCAGCGCGATGACTTTCCCCCACGCCGTTATAATCCGCGCCCTTTTCTAACGAGGAATTTATCGTGTCTGATTTTTTAGCTGTGTTGCCGCAATACCTGATGCCCAAACAATTACTCACGATACTGGCGGGCAAGTTCGCCAGTGCGCGCTTGGGGAGTCTGACCACCTCAGTGATACGCCGTTTTGTGGCACGCTACCAAGTCAATATGCAGGAAGCGGCAAACCCTGACATCGCCAGTTATGCGAGCTTCAACGAGTTCTTTACGCGCCCGTTGCGCGAGGGTGCGCGCCCTCTCACTAATGCAAAATTTATTTGCCCAGTCGATGGCGCGATTAGCCAATTCGGTAACATTGAGCGCGACAGTATTTTTCAAGCCAAGGGACACAGTTACACTACGACGGCACTGGTCGGCGGTGATGCCGAACTCGCCGCGCAATTTAATGACGGCAGCTTTGCCACGCTGTACCTCAGCCCCAAGGATTACCACCGCATTCATATGCCTTGCGCGGGACGCTTGCGCCGCATGATTTATGTGCCGGGCGATTTATTTTCGGTGAACCCCACCACCGCACGCGGCGTGCCGGGCTTGTTCGCGCGCAACGAACGCGTGGTGTGCGTGTTCGATAGCGAGTTTGGTCAGTTCGTTTTGACGCTAGTGGGCGCGACCATCGTCGGCAGCATGGCAACGGTGTGGCACGGCATGGTCAACCCGCCGCGTTCTGGCAGCGTGCGCGAATGGCGTTATGACGACCAGCAAATTACCTTGCAACAAGGCGAAGAAATGGGACGCTTTTTGTTAGGTTCTACGGTGGTGATGCTGTTCCCAAAAAACACCCTGAGCTTCAATCCCGCCTGGCAACCCACGCAAGCTATCCGCATGGGCGAGGCGATGGGGAGTTAGTCGGGCGCGCAAAACAATCACCAGACAAAATCGGGCGAGTGGCGTAGCATCAAATCGCAACATTTCTTAACCCTTTAAGGAGTTCGATTATGTCTAAGTCACAACATTCAAGTCGCGACACGAAAAAGAAACCTTTGATGACACCAAAGGAAAAGAAGCTGGCGAAGAGCATCAAAAAACATAGCCACGATGTTCAGCCGCTAATCCCCCCCGTTACGACTCATTAGCGGTTTAGCTGCCATAAAAAATCCCCGCTCAAAACGGGGATTTTTTTATTCACCTGAAATCAACTCACGCGAACTTCATTACGCCGCCTTTGCAATCCACATTGATGGTGTCTTTCGCGGCATAGCGACCTTCCAATATCAATTTCGCCAGCGGGTTTTCCAACTGCGCTTGGATGGCACGTTTTAACGGTCTTGCGCCATACACGGGGTCGAATCCTGCCGTGGCAATTTCTGCCAATGCGGCATCGCTGATAGTCAAATTCATCTCCATCGCGGCGAGGCGTTTTTCCAAGTATTGCAACTGGATGCGCGCGATGGACTTAATGTTCTTTTCGTCCAGCGCATGGAACACCACTACTTCGTCGATGCGGTTGATAAATTCAGGACGGAAATAGGTTTTGACTTCGCCCATCACCGCCAGTTTGATGACTTGATAATCGTCACCCTGCATCTGCTGAATCATTTGCGAACCGAGATTCGAGGTCATCACAATCACGGTGTTTTTGAAGTCCACGGTGCGTCCTTGACCATCGGTCATACGCCCATCGTCCAACGCCTGTAACAGCACGTTAAACACGTCTGGATGAGCTTTCTCAACCTCGTCCAACAAGATGACGGAGTACGGTTTGCGCCGCACCGCTTCAGTCAAGCCGCCGCCTTCCTCATAGCCAACATAACCAGGTGGCGCGCCGATTAAACGCGCCACCGAATGTTTCTCCATGTACTCGCTCATGTCGATGCGGATGAGATGATCTTCCGAGTCGAACATAAAGCCCGCCAAGGCTTTACACAACTCGGTCTTGCCCACGCCAGTCGGACCCAAAAACAAGAACGAACCATACGGTTTATTCGGGTCAGAAAGCCCCGAACGCGAGCGACGTATCGCGTCAGAGACCAAGCGCACCGCTTCATCTTGACCCACCACGCGCTCATGCAATTTATCTTCCATCTTGAGCAATTTGTCGCGCTCACCCGTCAGCATTTTCGCCACCGGTATGCCCGTCGCGCGGCTCACCACTTCGGCGATTTCTTCCGCACCCACATGAGTGCGCAGCAAGCGATGTTGCGATTTATCGCTTTGTTCTTCGGCTTGCGCCGCCTCTTTTAATTTCGCTTCGAGTTGCGGCAACTTGCTGTATTGCAATTCGGCGACTTGTTCCAACTTGCCTTCGCGTTGCAATTTGGCGATGTCGTTTTTAACCGCTTCAATTTCTTTTTTCACATCCGCCGCGCCTTGTGCCACGCTCTTTTCCGCCTTGAGGATTTCTTTCAAATCGTTGGCTTCGCGTTGCAGTTTCAGCAGCTCATCTTCAATAAGCTGGATGCGTTTTTTCGAGGCTTCGTCTTTCTCTTTTTTCATCGCCTCGCGCTCAATTTTGAGCTGAATAATGCGACGGTCGAGCTTGTCGATGACTTCAGGCGTGGATTCATTTTCCATCTTCATGCGCGCCGCCGCTTCGTCGATTAAATCAATCGCTTTATCGGGCAAAAAACGGTCGCTGATATAACGATGGGAAAGCTCCGCCGCCGCAATAATCGCGGGGTCGGTGATGGTCACACCCGTGTGATGCGCTTCGTATTTATCTTTCAGTCCGCGCAAAATCGCGATGGTCGATTCCACCGAAGGTTCATCCACCAACACCTTTTGGAAACGGCGTTCCAAGGCGGCATCTTTCTCTACATAACGACGATATTCATCCAGCGTGGTCGCGCCTATGCAATGCAATTCACCACGCGCCAGCGCGGGCTTCAACATATTGCCCGCGTCCATCGCGCCCTCGGCTTTGCCCGCGCCGACCATGGTGTGCAACTCGTCGATAAACACAATGCTTTGACCTTCATCCATCGCCAATTCTTTGAGCACATTTTTCAGCCGCTCTTCAAAATCGCCACGATATTTTGCGCCCGCCAACAACGCTGCCATATCCAAGCTCAGGACTTTTTTACCCTTGAGCGATTCCGGCACTTCGCCTTCTACGATGCGCTGCGCCAAGCCTTCGACGATGGCAGTTTTACCCACACCCGGTTCGCCGATTAACACCGGATTATTTTTGGTGCGGCGTTGCAACACCTGTATGGCGCGGCGAATTTCGTCATCGCGACCGATGACCGGATCGAGCTTGCCCATGCGCGCACGTTCGGTTAAGTCCACCGTGTATTTTTTCAGCGATTCGCGCTGCCCTTCGGCATCCGATGAGCCTACCGACGCGCCGCCGCGCACCGCGTTAATCGCCGCTTCCAGTGGCGCACGCGCCACGCCATGTTGTTTTAACAAACGACCGCACTCGCCTTTATCGCTGGTCAATGCCAGCAAAAATAATTCGCTGGCAATAAATTGGTCGCCGCGTTTTTGCGCGTCTTTGTCGGTGATATTGAACAAGTTCGACAAGTCACGTCCAACCTGCACTTCGCCGTCGTGTCCTTCAACTTTAGGCAAGCGCGACACGGCATCTATCAACGCGGTTTTCAGCGCGTTGGCATTGCCGCCAGCGCGCGCCAATAAAGAATTTGCGCCGCTATTCGCATCGTTCAGCAAAGCCAACAGTAAATGCTGCGGCTCAATAAATTGATTGTCCGCGCCCACCGCGAGGCTCTGCGCATCAGTCAAGGCTTGTTGCAACTGGGTGGTGAATTTATCGAAACGCATGGCGACCTCCTTCAAGAATTTAACTGCTGAGTAAATGGGGCATCAATCGCCAATTTCAAGCTGACGCGCCGCCTGCGTCATTTATACTCCGCGCTTATTTTTTTGGAGTTGAGCTATGTCAAAAGCGCACATCACATTTGAGGTCAAAAATTCGCTAGCGGAAGACCTAGGCAGTGGCGATTTAACCGTGCAATTATTGGCTGAAAATCGCCTCGCTACGGCGCGCGTGATTACGCGTGATGCTGGCGTGTTATGCGGCACAGCGTGGTTCGATGAATGCTTTGCGCAAGTCGATAAAAATTGCGTAGTGAACTGGTTAGCGCAAGACGGCGATGCGATTAAACCGGGACAAACTTTATGTGAAATTAGTGGCGCGGCGCGCAGCCTATTGACCGCCGAACGCAGCGCGTTGAACTGGCTGCAAACGCTGTCGGGTACAGCGACTAAGACGCGCGACTACGTCAATCTCGTGGCGGATATCCAAGTCCAAATCATGGACACGCGCAAGACGTTGCCAGGAATGCGCGCGGCACAAAAATATGCCGTGACCATCGGCGGCGGACACAACCAGCGCGTGGGATTATTCGACGGAATTTTGATTAAAGAAAATCATATCGCGGCAGCGGGCGGCATCACCGCCGTATTAGCACAAGCCTTTCAACTCGCCCCTGCGGGGGTGTCGGTGCAAATCGAAGTGGAAAATTTAGAGCAACTAGAAGAGGCATTGGCGGCGGGCGCGAAGCTGATTTTGCTAGACAACTTCGACCTCGAAACGCTCGTCGCGGCGGTAGCACTCAACGCACAACGTGCGCAACTCGAAGCCTCAGGTGGCATCACGACAGCGACCTTGCGCGAGGTTGCCTTAACAGGCGTAGATAGAATTTCCATCGGCGCGCTGACTAAAGATGTCCACGCTTTGGACTTGTCGCTGCGGATTATTTAATCAGCCATTCCAGCGTAAAAAATCCCCGGTGCGTTAAGCAAGCGGGGATTTTTTATGCCATTTACAAGACGTGATTACACGTGTTTGAATCTGCCCATTTGTTTAGTCGCCCACACGATTAAATCATCGACATAGGTGAACACCACGGGGATGACCAGCAAGCTCAAGAAGGTTGAGGTGATGAGTCCGCCGATGACGACAATCGCCATCGGTGAACGGAAGCTGCCGTCGCCCATGCCTAAATCCATCGCCACGGGCAACATGCCTGCGCCCATTGCCAGCGTGGTCATCACAATCGGACGCGCGCGTTTTTGACAGGCATCAAGCAGCGCGTCGTAGCGATTCATGCCGCGCTCACGGCGCGACACGATGGCGTATTCGACCAATAGAATCGAGTTCTTGGTGGCGATGCCCATCAGCATCACGATACCAATCATGGCGGGCATGGAGATGGCGGTGCGAGTTAAATACAAGGCCAAAAACGCGCCTGGAATCGACAACACCAAAGCCATCAAAATGGTGGCGGGCTGCATAAAATCTTTGAACAGCAGCACCAACACAATGTAGATACACAGCACCCCAGTGAGCATCGCCAAACCAAAGCTGGCGAACAATTCTTTCATCGCTTCGGCATCGCCGATTGGTGCGATTTGCACGCCCGCATTCATGTTTTTAATCGCAGGTAAAGCTAATGCTGCGGCTTGTACTTTGCCCAGCGGCTCGCCCGCTAACTCAATGGCGAAAGTGATGTTGCGCTGTCTGTCGTAGCGATCAATTTGTGCTGGACCACTCTCAAAACTCAAGGTTGCCACGTTGCCCAACATCACGGGTCCATGCGTGCCAGGCACCACCAAGCGCGCCAATAATTGCAAATCTTGACGTGCGTCATCGCGCAATTTCACCACGATGGGCAACTGTCTATCGGGCAAATTTAACTTGGCTAAAGACTGGTCGAAATCACCATTGGTAGCGACGCGCAAAGTCTCGGCAATCGCGCTGGAAGTCACGCCCATTTGCGCGGCTTTGGCAAAATCAGGACGCACTACAATTTCGCTGCGCAAGATGCTGGAGTTGGACACTACGTTGCCGATGTTAGGAATGGTGCGCAACTCTTGCCCCACTTGCAGCGCGGTGTCCGCTAACAACTGGCTGTTTTCACTGGTCAACACCAACTGATATTTTCCGCCCCCTGTCTCCAGGCCCACTTTGACGCGCACACCCGCCAAGGCGGTGAGTTGTTCGCGTAATTCGTTCTCGATAATTTCTTTGCGTGGACGTTGATGACGTGGCTTGAGCTCCACTGACAGCGTGGCTTTGCGCGACTCCACCGCGCCCGCTGGTTCAAACGGATTGCCGCCAGTCGAACCACCGCCAATCGCGGTATAGACCAGCACAACGTTAGGATTTTTAATCACGATGGCGCGTGCTTGTTCAGCCAAGGCATAGGTCTGCTCAAACTTGCTACCTGGTGGCAAGGTAATGGTGACGAGCGTTTGCGACAAATCATCGGTGGGCTGAAACGCCGTCGCCAACTGCCCCGCCAAGCCAAATGAGCCAAAGAAAAATATCGCTGCGCCCAACAAAGTAGTCTTGCGATGCGCCAAACACCAAGCCGCCCAAGACGCATAAATATCCAACCAACGCGGCGTTTTATGCGGCGCGCGCGGACGCAATAAATACGCCGACATCATCGGCGTGAGCAAGCGCGCCACCACCAAGGAGAACAGCACCGCGACGGCCGCCGTCCAACCAAAATGGACAAAAAATTTGCCCGGTATGCCGCTCATAAATGCAGTCGGCAAAAACACCGCGACCAAAGTAAAGGTGGTGGCAATCACCGCCATGCCGATTTCGTCAGCTGCCTCCATCGCCGCTTGATACGGTGTTTTGCCCATCTCCAAATGACGCATGATATTTTCGACTTCGACAATCGCGTCATCCACCAACACCCCAACCACCAAGCTCAACGCTAACAGCGTCACCACATTCAGGGTGAAGCCAAATAAATACATCAGCGCAAAAGTGGGAATCACGGCGAGCGGCAAAGCGGTGGCGGCAACAATCGTGGCGCGCGCATTGCGCAAGAAAAATATCACCACAATTACCGCTAACAGCGAGCCTTCAAAAATCATTTCCATCGAACCTTTGAAGGTTTCATAGACGTTATCGACGGTGTTGAACACGCGTGCGGTAGTGATTTCGGGATGGTCAATTTTGAGCTTTTCTAACGCCGCTGTTACGCCATTACCGACATCGACTTCACTCGCGCCGAGTGAGCGGGTAATTTCAAAACCGACCACGGGCGCGCCGTTCAACAACGCCGCCGCGCGTCGCTCTCCTATGGTGTCGGAGACGCTGGCAACTTGGCTTAGCCGCACCGTGCGACCATCGCGTAAACCAATGTCGAGCATGGCTAGCTCGTCTGCCGATTTCACTGTCGCGATGGTGCGCACGCTTTGTTCCGCGCCGCCTAAATCGGTACGTCCGCCCGGTGCTTCTTGTTGAATTTGACGCAGTTGTGTGGAGATTTCTGCGGCACTTAAATTCAGTGCCAGCAATTTAATTGGATCGAGTTCAACGCGCACTTGCCGCGTCACGCCGCCGACGCGACTGACCGCGCCCACGCCTTTTACGCCCAACAATAATTTCGCGATGTTGTTATCGACAAACCAAGACAACTCCTCTTCCGACATCGCGCTTGAGGCGACCGTGTAAGTCAAAATCGGCTTGCCGCTCAGCTCAACTTTATTCACCACAGGGTCGAGCATTTCGCGCGGCAATTCACCGCGTATGCGCGACACCGCACCGCGCACATCTTCTAACGCCGCGCGTGAATCGCGCTCCAAACGAAACTCCGCCGAGATAATCGCCGAGCCATCTTTGACCTGCGTGTAAATGTGTTTTAAGCCTTGCAAACTCGCTAAAGAATTTTCGATTTTGCGCGCGACTTCGGTTTCCATTTGGTCAGGCGATGCACCCGGAATGCTCGCCGCGATGGTCACCATCGGTAAATCAATGTCAGGGAAAAGCTGCACCTTCATGGCTTTGAACGCCATCAAGCCGACAAAGCTGAGCAGCGCGAAACCTAAAATGGCGGGGATAGGATTACGGATCGACCAAGCGGAGACGTTCATGTTTAACCTTTAACCATTAACACAGTGTCGCCTTCGGTTAAGAACGCGCCACCACTTTCTATGACCGCTTCATCGGCTTTCAAGCCTTGTTTAATCTCGATGCGATCAGCGACGCGCTGACCGATTTGCACGGCTTGCTCATGCACGCGATTGTTCGCCGCGATGGTCAGCACATAACTTTTGCTGCCGCGCTGCATCACTGCCGATTGCGGCAAGGACTGCAATTTTTTGCTGCCGCCACTCACATCAAACGTGCCGCGCGCATACGCCCCCGCGACAATCCCCGCACTATTGGGCAAGCTCACCAGCGCGTAGCCGTAACGTGTTTGCGCATTCACCGATGGAGAAATCGCACGCACCGTGCCGCGAATTACGCGCCCTTCGCCTAGCGTAATTTGCGCCGTCATACCTTTTTTCAGCAGCATCAATTCTTCGGCGGTCAAATCAGCGCGCCATTCCAGCCGCGCTTTACGGATTAAACGAAACAGCTCCGCCCCTGGCTGCGAGAGCGAACCGACGTTGGCGGTTGCCGAGGAAATCACGCCAGAATCAGGCGCAATCACGCGCGCTTGCACCGCGTCCGTCGTGCCTTGCACAAAATTATCCAGCGTCACCAACACCTGCCCCGCCTGCACAAAATCGCCCACGCTCACTTTGACTTCGGCAATGCGTAAACCCACTACCTGCGCGCTAATAATCGCTTCTTGCCAAGGCGTAATGCTGCCGTTGGCGGTGAGCTGACGCGCCCATTTTTCTTCGCGCAAAGTGGTGGTGCGCACCGTCAAAGCGGGACGCGACACCGCTCCCGTGGCTGTCTCGGTAGCAATTGCTGATGGCGCAGAAATCAGTGTGCCCAATGCCAGCAGCAACAGCGAAAAGTTGTTATTACACATTACCAAGATCCTTTATTAAAAATTTTTCCACGGGGAATTTTGTTCACTTAAACCGAGTGCAGCAGCCAGTACCAAACGGTTAAGGAGACAAATGAAATGAGCAAGCCAATTGCCACCATTAAATTGGCCAGCTTGGCATCAAGATGATGCTCAGCGGCAATAATTGCAGCGGTAATCATGGGCGGCATCGCCGCTTCAAAAATGGTTATCTGCATCGCTTGCCCACGCGCGCCTAACAGTTGCACATAGAGCAAATAAATCGCTAAAGGTGCTAACAATAATTTGAAACTCAAGCCTAATAAAACATTGCGTTTAACGCTGGCGAAATCGCCCAGTCGCAACTGCAACCCCACCGACAACAACGCCAACGGCGCGAGCGTATCGCCTAAGCGTTTGAGCAATTGGCTAAACCAATCGGCGTAGTCCACGGGCAACAAAATCAGCGCGATTAACAAGGCTAAAAATGGTGGGAAAACCGCGATGCGTTTAAGCAATTGCAAGGCGGTTGGCGGCGTGTGCGAATACCAGCCCGCGACACTGATGCCCAAAATCGACAAGACAAAAAATGAGCCGAGCAAGTCGGCGACGATGGCAGTGGTAATCCCCGTTTGTCCATAAAACGCCTCGACCATCGGCAAGCCAAAAAACGAAGTGTTACCTAAGCCGCCCAGTAACATCAGCGTGCCAACGGTGGCGCGCGGCAACGCCAAGCAGCGTCCTACATAGTAAAAAAATAATACTGAAAAACCGAACACCAACCACGCCATCAACGCCGTCAAAAACACCGTGCTAGAAAATTGCACGCCGTGGATATACAGCAAGGTCAGCGCGGGCAAGGAGACGTGAATGATGAAGCTGTTCAAGGTCACTGGGGCGTTGTCTGGCATACGCTTAAAGCGATGCAACACCATGCCAACGATAAAACAGAGGGCCAGTAGCAGCAGATTGTTCATGGTTCAAGCAAGTAGAAAAGGCTAGATAGCACGCGAGGCGTGCATGTTAATAGCAAACATCACCAGCTGGTTACCGCTTTCCAATTTGAGTTTCTTTTTGATGTTGGCCTTGTGTGATTCTATGGTCTTGACGCTACGTGCCAGCTGCTCTGCAATCTCACTGGTACCCAAGCCTATGCCTATCATATGCAACACCTCTAGTTCAGCAGGAGATAGCGTATCGACAGGGGAATTCAGCTGGGCATTACCCAACATTTTATTCAACATGCGCGCATGCATACGCTCACTCAAATAATGTTCGCCGCTCAACACCTTGCGTATCGCGCTCAATAACACATTAGATGCCATGTTCTTCATCAGATAGCCAGCCGCTCCCAACTTCAAGGCCGATTCCGCGTAAACCATCTCATCGTGCATAGAAAGTATCAAGATAGGCATCTGTGGAAACAGCAGCTTAAACTGCTTCACGACCTCCAGTCCCGATGCCCCCGCCAGCGACATGTCCACAATCGCTAGATCATGTTCGTGCTTGCGGCAAGTCTCTAGCGCTTGCTCTAGGTCCTCCGCCTCATTGGTAACCCGCAGCTCGGACTGGCAATTAATCAACATCAACAGCCCCTGCCTGACGATGGCATGATCATCGAGCAGCAGTATCTTGGCTGGGTTGTCCGCACTATATGGGTATCTCAATCCGCGCTTCCTTTCTATTCAGCTAACAGGCTCACGACCACTTCGATGCCGCCACGCTGGCTCGTCCTGACCATCGCAGGGCGCGCATTCTGAACGATGACTGCACAAGGCGCAATCTCGCACTAAGGGATTCCCTTATCTCAAAATAGGGGAATGGCGCAGCGACTTTTCTAATATCCCCTGACAGATTGATAGCGCACACATCCCTATGATGCTGCCATCTCATTATCCTAGCGCACACTATGAAAAAGCAGCTCGCACCCACGCACATCTTATCTTCTGGGTTCACCCTGATTGAGCTGCTAATCACCGTCGCAATCATCGCGATTCTCGCAGCCGTTGCCATCCCTTCTTATCAGCAATATGTCGTACGCAGTAAATTAAGTGCTGCGACGGGCGCATTAAGTGCCGCGCGCTTACAGGTGGAGTCATACTTTGTTGACAATCGCAATTACGGGGTAAGCAATCAACCTTGCGCCGTCGCCCCCACCAACACAGCGTATTTCACCCTGAGTTGCGTAGTAGGAGCCACCAGCCAGACATATGTTTTGCGCGCCAGCAGTATGGCGGGGGTAGGACTGGGCATATTGGGCAATTACGAATACACCGTTGATCAAGCGGGGCTGCAAAGCACACCAAAATTTGCAGGGGCGGCAGGCGCGGCGACCAGCTGGCAAACCAAATAATGAGGTCGCAAAAATATCCCGCGCGTCAAGCCAGAGGCAACTCAATCGGGGTGACCTTGATTGAGTTGCTAGTGGTATTAGCCATCTTGGCGATACTCGCCAGTATTGCCATTCCTGGCATGGGCATGATTAGAGCCACCAGTGATTTGAATGATGCGCAGCGCAATCTGGCGCAACTGCTGCGCAACGCCAAGGGTTTGGCGGTGGCACGCGGTCTCATTTCCACCGTAACCATCACACCTGCCACTGTCACGCTGACATTGAGTGATGGCAGCACCATCACGGGTGTGAGCGGCACGCCCGCAACCAGCACGCTCGCGATACCCACGGGCATCCAAATTAGCACGGGCAACGCCGTAGTCATGTTCGACTCAGCTGGCACGCTGATTAGCCAGCCCGCAGGCGCGGTTAACCTCGCCATCACGGCCACCCAATACACCCTCGCGGCGCGGACGATCAATATCTCGCCGTTGGGCGCAATCGAAAGTCGTTAAACAAGGATAGTGAATGATGCGCACATACCAACAACAAGGTTTCAGTCTGATTGAGGTACTCATCGCAATTTTTGTATTCGGTTTCGGCATGTTGGGGATTGCGCTGTACACCGCCAATGCAATGCGCGCCACGGCCAACAATCATGCGCGTGGCACCATCATGCAAGCCGTGGCACAAACCATAGAGCCGATGATTTATCCCACCAGTAATGCTGCCAGTCTGACCACGAATCTGACACCGCTGCTCGCGGGCTTGACCATCAGCAACGACAACGGCAAAGACAGTTACTTGGTACGGCTAGTCAATGTCATCAATGGTGATGGTGCAAGCACTATCGCGATTCCTGCCACGCCTATATCCCCTGTCACGGCGGTACTCAACGTCAGCTACAACGGTGCGAATGGTCAGGTAGTGACGCTCAATCCCATCTACACTTTTTACTTCTAGGGGCTCACGTGAGAATCACTCAAACAGGCTTGTCGCTGGTCGAATTGATGATATCAATTACCGTGTCGATGATTTTGTCGCTAGCGGCACTGTCGTTATATGTCTCGCAGATGCGCAACTTCAGTGTCAGCGAAAAACGCGAAAATAGTGAGCAAGAAACACGCAATACCGTCAATCAACTTGCCAGCTTGTTGCGCCAAGCGGTCATTTGCACCAGCCCACAATGCACCCCTGTCACGCCACTTTCGGTTAGCTACTTTAGCGGTGCGCGTAACGGCAACATCTTGCGCACCATAGGCAAGAGTGTGGAGATCGACTTGGTCGTGCCTGCGGCTTATCCAATTTGGCCCAACGATGTTGCTCCCTACAGTAACAACGCCATCCGCATTGCCTGGAGTGTCGCGAGCGGCAAAATACAAGTGAGTAGTGCCGCCAATCTGGCCAGCTTGCCGATTGCCGTGCCGGTCGTGATTGCGGGCAATACCAACTTCCGCTTAATCAATCTGGATTTATGGCCCATCCAAGCGGATGGCATCACTCCTGCCCTGAACACGATATGCGATGCAGTCACGAACACGGGCTGCCCTTATGGCGGCTATGAGCTGAGCTTGACCACGCGTATCGGCAACCTCGATCCTGCCTACACCAATCCTTTGGATCCCACCAATGCACAGGGATTGCAAAACTATCGCACGGCGACTTACACCACGCGCGTGTTCCCTAGAAACTGAACGCAGGAGTCCCTTTGTCCCCCTCACTTAACTGCTCTTCGCGCCCTCACACCAACCAAGGTTACATCTTGCCTATGGTACTGGTGCTGGTACTGGTGCTGCTGCTGGCGGCAGCAAACTTCTTTAATCGCGCTATTGATAGTGCGCGCTTGTCCGGTTATCTACGCGACACCGGCGAAGCGCAACAACTGGCCGAAGCCGCCATCAACCGCGTGACTGGACGTTTCATTTCTGGCATACCCGACAACGTACTGGTAACGCCTATCAACGACCTCAATGCGGATGGTCGCATCGACAGGCAACAGATACGCGATGTCATCCCTAGCCTCACAGCGGGACCTACGGGTGCACTGCCCAATTATGTGTTTTATGTCGCGGCAAACATGCCACTGGCGGCGAGTGCGCCAGTCGCCAGCGGCACCACCAGCAGCCTGTTGCAAGCTGTGGCAGACGGTGAGGCGCGCGCGCAAAACAATCTGGCAATGTTGGGCAACAGCGTTGCCAATGCTGCCGCACCGCGCTATTTGCGCATCAACACGCTCTTTGCCAGTGCCACAAACCGCCCGCTACTGTTGGTCTTTCCCGCTGGACAAACGGGCTTTCAATTAAGCACGTCACCAGACTGGAACAGCGAACCTGCCACACGCAAAGTCGCAGTTTGGCTAGAGCTAGTCGCTAATCCCACCACTCAGCGGCTCGACATGTATGCCGAAGCCGCCGCGCTATCGGGCGAATCGCGCGCCTACCTGCAACGCCGCATCGGCAGCCACGATTACAACCAAACCTTGGGTGGCTTGGTCGCGCCTTTAAGCGAATCGGGCAATCGCTTCTAACCATTATTTATCTCATCGTTTTATTGATTTCATCGTTCCGCTAAGGAGTACATCATGCTTAAACGCAACACTATTTATGGGCTCATGCTGCTGTGCAGCTTAGGTACGATTCAGCTGGCGCATGCCGCCAATTGCACCCTGACAGCCGCATCACCCATACAAGCGACCGCTGGTACCACCGTCACCAGCTTGTACGCCGCGGTCGATATTCGCATCCCTGCGCGCCCCAAAGCCTTGTTCGCTACAGTGATTACACCGCCCAGTAGCGGCACGGTGACAATACTGAGCAAGACGCAATACAACTACGCCGCACCGCTAGCACCCGCTGTACCCTCGCTCACCTTTGTACTGGGCGTAACCTGTCCAGATGGCATTCGTCTCACCCAAACGGTCACGGTTAATTTTCCCATCACGACTCCATCACCCACTGCAACGCCCAGCATCCCTGGCCTACCTGGGGCGTTGCCCGTGACGACCCTCCCGCCTACCGTGGCAGGCGTTAACGGCAATGCGGGCAGCGTTTCTGGCAACGGCTCTATCATCGTGGACAACACCCCCAATCCTGGCACAGCAGGGATTAGTGCCAACATGAGCATCTTCAATGGTGCGGGATTTTTAGGTTCAACTTCCTGCACGGGCACGCAACTGTATGGCGTGTGCAACAGCTTCAGTCAGGGGGCGATTCAAATTATGCAACGGGTGGCATTTAGTCCCACGCTGATAGATGAAGTGGGGCTCACCCAAAACACCTGCACAGGGATGTGTGACACCAACAACATGTGTACTGGCAATGCGCTCGACCCCTTAACTGGCAAGGCTGTTATCGACCCTGCCACAGGCACAGCCGTACCAGCATCGGGCGCATGTACCTCGGTAAGTGCGGGAAATTTTAGCAATACGACGCGACGCACGACCTATTTTGCCAATGGTCAACATCTGTTCGATTTGGATCGTTTGCGCGCCGCTGCCGATTACCTGTACGACTACCGTACCGGCATCTTGAATGCCACCACGCTGCTGACCAGCGGTGGCTTGAGCCGCATGGGTATCACCCCGACCGCCAGCCATCCAGAAGGGACGTATGGCACCATCAGCTGGCGACAATTCCTGACCAATATCAAAAATTCGCAACCCATGTATGGCATCGTGCGGGTATTGATTCCCTTACAAATGGGCACCGCAGCGGGCGACCCTTGCCCTGCGGGCGGCGGGATTAAAAATGCGATGTATAACACCGTATTCAAAGACGCTACCGGAGCAACGATTACCTACACGTCCTGCGCAGCAGCGAATCAGGTATTTGGCTTTTGCCAAACCGCTACGGGCATGTGTGGCACAACCGGCGGATCAGCCAATACTGGCGGGCCAGGTATTGGCGGCACCAACATCGGTGCTGGATCAATGATGAGTGGCGTGACCTTCCCGGGAGATGCCTCACTGCGTGTGTATGGCTCACTGTTATTTGATTATGTGAGTGACAATAATTATTTGGTTACGCCATTGGCAGGTTCACCCAACAAGCGTACTGCCTACCGTATGGGCGAGGCTATCGATTTGGACAATCTGCATTTCGATGCGAAAGCTTGGACCTACATCAAGGTACAAGTGCCCATCATCGTCAATCCAGCTAATGATCGCTGCGTCAACAATGGCGCGGTGATGACCAACTATGCAACTTGCGATCTTGCACTCAATGCCGCAGGGCAAGTCAGCGGTGACGGCGCAATGGACAATCTGGAATACATTGATTCGCTCACCACACAAACTGGCAACGCCAATGGCACATACAGTTTCATCGCGCCGATTGACTACGCCCAAGTGCCGCAAGAAGCCAAAGATGCATATTTATTCCACTCCGGCAAAACCTTGGATAACATCGAATTCGCCAAACTCAATCTGGCCAATCAATACCATACGCTGATGCCTTCAGGCTATCCGGGCGGATGGGCCAAGGCATTTCAAGAGCTCAACATCAGCGCCAGCAAGTGGGGAGGAATGCCGTTGGGAACAGACCCGGTGACCAATCAAGCCCGTCCTCCTTTCGGCGTTCCCATGACCCCTACCCCCAATAGCCCATTGAGCATAGACGACATACGCGGTAACGGTTTCGAGGACATCCCGGTCTATCTGTATTCAGGTGGTTTGGTAGATATGCACTATCACGTCAACGTCTCTGGCCTAGTTTATGTACCCCAATCTCTGGAACTCGAAGCGCGCAACGAAAACTGCAACTACGTTTCACCCACGCCAGGCGCAGGCTGGAACTCGGCGCAGTATTGGGGAAAAACCACCACGGGTTACGCCACGGGTAGCGGAGAGTTATGCGTGATGGGGCGACAATACGTGATGGGAGCAGTGATTATGCGCGATGGCTTCTACATCGAGTCTTCACCCAATGGCGTGCCTACAGGTGCGCTTGCGTCAGGTGCACTTGGCATTACAGGATCAGGCACCATCACCCTGTTTAGCAGCGACCCCAATAGTTTTTCCAATATACGGGTACTGGCCAACGCTTCCACGCTAAACAGTTTTTATGCCACGACACCTAGCAGTAGTGGTGCCGGAAAACTCAACAATGGCAGCACGGGTGGCGCCCCCCCTCCTGCGGCGACAGGTGCTGGGTTCGGTACGATTGTAGGGGGCGCGGGAGGCACAGCGGCTGGGGGCGGCATCACGCCTGGCGGCAACCAATGGATACAAGTCCGTCCGCAACGCTAAGCGCACAGCACAAAAAAAACAGCCCGACTAAGTCGGGCTGTTTTCATTCGTGCGTCAATAATACTTATCTAGGTAAATGGCTGGTCAGATAGGTTTTTAATTTGACCACATCCGCATCCATTACCACGCATTTTTGCGGCAGAGCTTCGATGCCTTCCAGCGCAGCAGGACGTTCGGGTTTGCGACTCAGTGCTTCGATCATGGTCTCTTCAAATTTCGCGGGCAGCGCGGTTTCTAAACAAATCAGCGGCAAGTTCGGGCGGCGTTGTTCCATGCCGACTTTGATGCCGTCGGCTGTGTGCGGATCGACCATCACACCGTATTCTTCAAACACGCCGCGTATGGTTTTCAGGCGGTCAAAATGCGAACTTTTGCCCGATGAAAAATGAAACTTTTGCAGCGCGTGCCAGTAATCAGAACCTTTGATGTCAAACGAACCACCCGCATCCACTTTGCTCCAAAATTCACGCACTTTCGCACCATCGCGTCCCACCAAATCAAACACAAAACGCTCGAAATTGCTCGCTTTGGAAATGTCCATAGACGGGCTACTGGTTTGATAAGTGTGGTCAGTGGCGCGTGGCTTATATAAGCCCGTGCTGAAAAACTCATCCAGCACATCGTTCTCATTGGTTGCCAAAATTAACTGCCCGATCGGCAAGCCCATCATGCGCGCGATATGACCCGCGCAGATGTTGCCGAAGTTGCCCGACGGCACAGAAAACGCGACTTGCTCGTCGTTGGATTGGGTCGCCGCAAAATAACCTTTGAAGTAATAAACAATCTGCGCCGACACGCGCCCCCAGTTGATGGAATTGACCGTGCCGATTTTGTGCGCGGCTTTGTAAGCGTGGTCGTTAGACACCGCTTTTACCATGTCTTGCGCGTCATCAAACATGCCGTTGATGGCGATATTAAAAATGTTTTCATCTTGCAGAGAATACATTTGCGCGCGCTGAAAAGCCGACATCTTGCCGTTGGGTGAGAGCATGAACACGCGTATGCCACGCTTACCGCGCATCGCATATTCCGCCGCTGAACCCGTGTCGCCCGAAGTTGCACCGAGGATGTTCAATTCATCATGTTGCTTCGCCAGTGCGTACTCAAACAAGTTGCCCAGCAACTGCATCGCCATGTCTTTGAACGCCAGCGTCGGACCGTTGGAAAGTTCCAAAATATGCACACCTTTTTCCAACGTGCGCAGCGGCGTAATTTGTTCAAAATCCGAATCCGCGCGCCCTTTGTTGTATACCTCGGCGGTGTAAGTTTTACTGATGATGGCGCGTAAATCCGCCGCCGGAATATCGGTGGCAAATTTCGACAACACCGCAAACGCGAGGTCGGCATACGACAGATTGCGCCACGCATCCAACTCGGCGCGAGTCACCTGCGGATAGGTCTCAGGCAGATATAAGCCACCATCGGGCGCGAGACCGCCCAACAGGATTTCGGTAAATGTCTTGGCCGGCGCATTGCCGCGTGTGGAGATGTATTTCATAACTTTCCTTCAGGACCGTCATTCCCGCGAAAGCGGGAATGACGGTATTTAATTTTTCTCGGCGGAATGCTTCAAACCTTGAAGAGTGTGCGGCAAACCTTTCTTTATTTGCGACCCAATCAGTCGACCAAACAGTGGTGAAAGAAACCCCTCGAAAACCACTCGATGCACTACTTTCGTTCCTTCACTAATACTTGATAGCTCATGTTCAAAACGCATCACACACAAAGGCAATTTACTTTCAACAGTGAATGAACAATTTGACACAACCTCTGTGAAAACAATTTTTGCTCTTGGTCCACTTGAAGGCTGAAGCAAACCAATCGCCCCTGAAATAAATGAACCTTCGATGGACGATGATTTGACATCTGGATCCCACACAGACCAATTCTTTACATCGACGTACAAAGCAAATATGGTTTCAGTGCTTGCTGCGATTACGATTTGTTCTTCAAATTGCATATCGTTCCTTTAATTTTTTCGCTTATTTCCCCAACTCTTCCAACCTCAACTTCGTCACTTTCCCTGCCACCACGCCCAATGCTTCTATTTTCGCAATCGCGGCGTTGATACGTTTCTCGCGGGTCAGATGCGTGAGCATGATGAGGTCTGTCTGGTCTTCGCCTTCGCCGGGTTCTTTTTGGATCACGGCATCAATCGAGATTTGTTCGTCGGCTAGGATGCGCGTTATGTCGGCGAGCACGCCGGGTTTGTCTTGCACACGCAGGCGCAGGTAGTAGCTGGTTTGCACCTCACTCATCGGCAGTATCTTCAAATCCGCCATTGCGTTCGGCTGGAACGCCAGATGCGGCACGCGATTCAGCGGGTCGGCGGTGTGCATACGGGTCACGTCCACGAGGTCAGCAATCACCGCGCTGGCAGTGGGTTCAGCACCCGCGCCCTTACCGTAATACAGCGTCGCACCAACGGCATCGCCTTGCACCACGACCGCGTTCATCGCGCCTTCCACATTGGCGATGAGGCGTTTAGTGGGAATCAAAGTCGGATGCACGCGCAGCTCGACACCGTCGTCGGTGCGCTTGGTGATGCCCAACAGTTTGATGCGATAGCCGAGTTGTTCGGCGTATTTAATATCAATCGCATCGAGCTTAGAAATGCCTTCGATATAAGCCTTGTCGAACTGAATCGGAATGCCAAACGCGAGCGATGCCAGCAGCGTAATTTTGTGCGCGGCATCCACGCCCTCGATGTCGAAAGTCGGATCGGCTTCGGCATAACCCAGACGCTGCGCCTCTTTCAGAACAGTGTCGAAACTCAAACCTTTGTCGCGCATCTCGCTCAAAATAAAATTGGTCGTGCCGTTGATGATGCCCGCGATCCATTCGATGCGGTTCGCAGTCAGACCTTCGCGCAGTGCTTTGATGATAGGAATACCGCCCGCCACCGCCGCTTCAAACGCGACCATCACGCCCTTATCCTGCGCAGCCTTGAATATCTCGTTACCGTGTGTCGCGAGCAGTGCTTTGTTGGCAGTGACCATGTGTTTGCCATTCGCAATCGCTTTCAACACCAGCTCTTTCGCCACACCGTAACCGCCGATTAACTCGATAACGATGTCCACTTCTGGATCGTTCACCACCGAGAACGCATCGTCGGTGACGCGACATGCGCCGCCCGTAATCTGCTTCGCTAATGCGATGTTTTTATCTGCAACGACAGTGATGCGTATCGGGCGACCCGCACGGCGCGCAATCTCTTCGGCGTTGCGCTGCAACACGGTAAATGTGCCGCCACCGACTGTGCCGATACCGAGGAGTCCTACGTTGATGGGTTTGATGTTCATAGTCATTTTGTCTGTTCTAAAGTTAAATGTGAAAAGTGAAACGTGGCGGCGCGATGTGGTTACGTTGTTACGTTTCACATTTCCCCTTTCACGTTTCCCTCTGTTAATTAGTGCCGCTCTTCTTGCGATAACTTTCCAAGAAGCGCGCAATGCGCCCGATGGCATCAATCAAATCATCGGCGTTAGGCAAAAACACCACGCGGAAATGGTCGGGCGTTTTCCAATTGAAGCCTGTGCCTTGCACCACTAAAACTTTTTCCGCTTCTAGCAATTCCAAAATGAATTGCTGATCGTTCGCTATCGGATAAATTTTCGGGTCTAGGCGCGGAAATAAATACAACGTCGCCTTGGGTTTTACGCAAGTCACACCGGGAATCGCGGTGAGTAAGTTGTAGGCGAGGTCGCGCTGCTTGCACAAGCGTCCGCCGGGCGCGACCAACTCGTTAATGCTTTGATGGCCGCCTAGCGCGGTCTGTATGGCGAACTGTCCCGGCACATTGGAACACAAGCGCATCGAAGCCAAAATGGTCAGTCCGTTGATGTAATCCTGCGCGTGTTTTTTCTGCCCTGACAACACCATCCAGCCGACACGATAACCACAGGCGCGATAATTTTTCGACAAGCCATTCATAGTGACAAAAAATACGTCGTCAGCCAGCGATGCCATCGCAGTATGCGTCGCGCCGTCGTACAACATTTTGTCGTAAATCTCATCGGCAAAAATAATCAGATTATGTTCACGCGCCAGCTGAATAATTTCCAACAAAATTTCGTTGGAATAAATCGCACCCGTTGGGTTGTTTGGATTGATCACCACAATCGCCCGCGTGTTGGCGGTAATTTTGGCTTTCATATCCGCCAAATTCGGATTCCACTCATTCGCTTCATCGCACACATAATGGCGTGGCGTGCCGCCCGCCAAAGTCACCGCCGCCGTCCACAGCGGATAGTCAGGTGCTGGCACTAACACCTCGTCGCCGTTGTTCAACAAGCCTTGCATCGCCATCACAATCAGCTCGGACGCGCCGTTACCGATGTAAATATCATCCAAGCCCACGCCCATAATTTTTTTCGATTGGCAGTAGTGCATGATGGCCTTGCGCGGCGCAAACATCCCTTTGGAATCAGAATAACCCGCCGCGTTGGGCATATTCAAAATCACGTCCTGCTGAATTTCTTCAGGAGCTTCAAAGCCAAACGGTGCTAAGTTGCCGATGTTCAGCTTGATGATGCGCTGACCTTCTTCTTCCATCTGTTTGGCGCGCTCCATCACGGGGCCGCGTATGTCATAACAGACGTTGGAAAGTTTGGTCGATTTCAGTATGGGTTTCACGATGGCTCACTCAATTTTTTTGGCGACAAGGTAATCAGCAAGGCACTTCCCCGATGATAGAATCCGCGCCTTTTGCAGAACATAAAAAAGTTCAAGTTCTAAGTAAACCTAGGCGCGAACAAAAAATTACGACGACGCATAGATAACTATGTAAGGAGGAATTTTTTGTGAGCAACAACGGATTACGACGAAATTGAGCTTTTTGAAAGGCGCGGATTTTACCTGCGCAACCACGGCACAGCAAATAGGAGTTGCAATGAAATTACATTTAGCCAATTTAGGCGATACCAAAATGTTCACCGCGCACGATGCGACGAGCGTGTTCGTCAATCGCGTCCAGTTCGACCACACCATCGTGGTGAACGCTGCCGAGGTGCGTGAAGACTGGCAAGTCGCCAATTTCGACGCATTAGACGAAACTCATTTCAAGTATTTTTTAACCTTTAAGCCTGAGATTGTGATTATCGGCACAGGCGCGCAACAACGCTTTGCTCATCCCAAGCTGTATCGCGCGCTGACCGACCTAGGCATAGGCGTAGAGTTTATGGACACCCCCGCCGCATGCCGCACCTACAACATTTTGGTCGCCGAAGATCGCAAGGTGGTTGCGGCGATTATGCTTTAAGTAGCCGTGAAAGGTGATGCGCCGCCTTGCGGCTTAAGTGAAAGGTGAAATGTCACTGCACTGAATTTACGTTTCACTTTTCCCATTTCACGTTTCACACATAAAAAACCCATGACCCACTCTCTAAAAAACGTCATCGCCCAAACCGAGCAAATCATCGTGGGCAAACCTTTGCAGATAAGGCTCGCGCTGGCGTGTTTACTGGCGCGCGGGCATTTGCTGATTGAAGATTTACCTGGGGTGGGCAAGACCACCTTGGCGCATGTTTTAGCGAAAACGCTGGGCTTGCAATTTCAGCGCATCCAGTTCACCAGCGATTTATTGCCCGCCGATATTTTGGGCGTGTCGGTGTATCAGCGCGACACGGCGGATTTCAAATTTCATGCAGGGCCGATATTCGCGCAAATGATTTTGGCGGACGAAGTAAACCGCGCCACGCCCAAGGCGCAAAGCGCGTTGCTCGAAGCGATGGAAGAACAACAAGTCACCATCGAAGGCGTGACGCGCGCCTTGCCTATGCCATTTTTTGTCATCGCCACGCAAAATCCCGCACATCAAATCGGCACATACCCTTTGCCCGAATCGCAACTCGACCGTTTTTTAATGCGCATCGAATTGGGCTATCCCGACGCAGTTGCGGAGCGCGGCTTATTGGCGGGCATAGACCGCCGCGAGCTGGTCAAAAATCTCACGCCACAACTAGACACTGCAGAGTTATTTTCTTTGCAACAGCAAGTTGCGAAAATTTTTGTCGCGCCCGCCCTGCTCGATTATGTGCAAGCCATCCTCAAACACACCAGAGAATCTGCCAGCTATGTGCATGGTTTATCACCGCGCGCCGGACTCGCTCTGCTTGCCGCCGCGCGTGCTTGGGCGTTGCTCGATGGTCGAAAATCCGTACTACCCGAAGACGTGCAAGCGGTGTTGGGCAGCGTCGCCAATCATCGTTTACAAAGCACCCAAGTTCGCGGTGAGACACCGAATGTCGGCGCGCAACTGCTCGCTGCGGTCGCGATTCCTTAACGCCTGCGACAGCCCATGCTGAGCCGCGCTAAACAACTGTTTCGTAACTGGGCGATGCGGCGCACGGTCGAAACAGGCACGGTCGAACTCACCCAACGGCGCATTTATATTTTGCCTTCAAGGCAAGGCTTGGGCTTCTTGGTGGTGCTGGCTCTTATGCTGTTAGGCTGTATCAATTACAACTTGAGCCTAGGCTATGTGCTGACCTTTTTGCTGGCGATGCTAGGGCTGCTGTCGATGCTCTACACCTTCCGCAATCTGGCGCAATTAAAAATTCGTGCGGGGCAAATCAGCCCTGTTTTTGTCGGCAGCGACGCGCAGTTTGTGTTTCATTTTGACAACCCTAGCCGCATCGCGCGCTATCAAATTATTCTGCAAGATGATGCGTTCCACCGCAGCGTGTTTGATCTCGCCGCACACACTTCGCAAGCCATCTCGCTGGCGATTCCTGCTAAGCAACGCGGATGGATGGACAGCCAACGCTTGACGTTGTACAGCGAATTCCCACTTGGTCTATTTCACGCTTGGACGTATTTACATTTTGAGGTGCGCGCACTGATTTATCCCGCACCCGCCAGCGCGCAAGCCCTGCCAGCGCAAGCCGCGCAGCAGGGCGTAGGCAAAATCATGGCGGCGGGCGATGAAGACTTTGCGGGCTTGCGCCGCTATGTGGCAGGCGACCCGTTACCGCGTATCGCATGGAAATCACTGGCGCGCGAACAAGGCTTGCAGGTCAAACAATTTGCCTCACCTGTCGGCACAGACTTGTGGCTAGATTTTGCGCAACTGCCCGCCCTGTCCGTCGAGCAAAAACTGTCGCTGCTAACACGCTGGGTGCTAGATGCCAACACACAAAATTTACGCTACGGCTTGCGCTTACCCGATGCTGAAATTGCCCCACAAAATTCGCCCGCCCATCAAGCTGAATGCTTACGCCAACTAGCCTTGTTTGGACTGACATGACCCTCACTCGTCCAACTATTTACAGCTTAATTCTCACGCTATTTTTAGTCTCCGCACCGCACGCCGAGCATCTGCCCTTGTGGGTGTCGGCACTCGCTGCGACCTTGCTGCTGTGGCGCGGCTACTTGGCATATCGCGCCGCACCACTGCCGTCACGCTGGCTGTTGATGCCCCTCACCATTGCTTGCGTCGCCGCTATCGGCATTAACTTTCATAGTCTGTTCGGACGCGAAGTCGGGGTGACTTTGTTAGTGTTATTAGCCGCACTCAAGCTGCTCGAAGTACGCAGTGCGCGCGACGCGATGGCGGTGATTTATCTGGCGTGCTTTCTTATCATCACTAATTTTTTCTACTCGCAAAGCATCCCCACCGCCGCGTTGATGTGCGGCACGCTGCTGGTCATCGTCGCAACTTGGTTGCGCATTCAAGCTCCGCCAATCGCCTTCCAACCGCAACTGCGTTTAGCCAGTGTGATGCTGTTGCAAGCCGCGCCCTTAATGCTGATTGCCTTCGTGTTATTCCCGCGCATCCAAGGCCCGCTATGGGGAATGCCGCAAGACGCGTACAGCAGCAGCGGCTTGTCCGAGCGCATGGAGCCAGGCAGTTTGAGCAAACTCACCTTGTCCGAAGCGGTGGCGTTTCGCGTCACTTATGCCAGCGTCGTGCCGCGTCGCGAGCAGATGTATTGGCGCGGACCCGTGTTGTGGAATTTTGATGGCAGGGTGTGGACGACGGGCGCGAGTGGCTTTAATTCGCCCGCGCAATTTAGCGATGCCGCGCAGCCTGTCGAATACAGCGTGACGCTAGAGCCGCACAATAAAAAGTGGCTATACGCTTTAGATATGCCCAGCCTGTTGCCGCCCAACGCGCTGATGAATGATGATTTTCAAGTATTCAGCAAAGACAGCATCGTCGCGCGCACGCGCTACACCATACGCTCAAATTTAAGCTATCACGCCAATCTCGATGAGCTGCAATCGCAACGCCAGCGGGGCTTGCAGCTGCCCGCGCAACTCAATCCGCGCGCGCGCCAACTCGCCGCAACATGGCGCACACGCAACACCGATGACGCAGCAATCGTCACCACCGCCTTGCGTTATTTCAACCAAGAAAAATTTTCCTACACGCTAGAGCCACCGCTATTAGGGCGCGATGGCATAGATGAATTTTTATTCAGCACGCGGCAAGGATTCTGCGAACACTACGCCGCCGCCTTCGTCTATTTAATGCGCGCCGCCAACATCCCCGCGCGCGTAGTGACGGGCTACCAAGGCGGCGAATACAACACCATCGGCAACTACTACATCGTGCGTCAATCTGATGCCCATGCCTGGGCAGAAGTGTGGCTGGCGGGCAGCGGCTGGGTGCGCGTTGACCCCACCGCTGCGATTGCTCCCGAACGCGTGCAAAAGAATTTATCCGCCGCTTTGCTCGACAACTCCGCACTGGCTTTTATGGCGCGTAATCCGCCGCAATGGCTGCTCAATTTGCGCATGAATTTAGATGCTGTCTCCAACCAATGGAATCAATGGCTGATCGGCTACAACAGCGAAAAGCAATATGCTTTATTGACGCGCTTAGGCATGACCGAGGTGAGTTGGGAAAGTATGGCGCGCCAGTTAATGCTGGGCTTGAGCATCGTCATCGCAGCACTTGCGCTGTGGTTGATGCGGCATTTATGGGTGCGTGAGCGCGACCCCGTACAAGCCGCGTGGCTGAAGTTTTGTAAACGCATGGCGCGTGCTGGCGTGCCACGCGCCACACATGAAACTGCCTTGGATTACGTCAGCCGTATTAGCTCCCACTATCCGCACCAGCGCGCCCAACTCTTCGCCATCGCCGAGCAATATAACGCGTTGCGCTATGGCGAAGAGCACGCCGAACTGCGCGCTTTCCAACATGCCGTGCGTACGTTCAAGCTATAATCCGCGCCGAATTTTTTACCCGCTCCCACCATGCAAATTACCCGCCGCCTAGAATTTGATGCAGGTCACCGCATCCCCAATCACACCAGTCAATGCAAGCATTTACACGGTCATCGTTACGCCATTGAAATTACTTTGTCGGGTGACGTTATCGACACCGAAGGCGAATCTGCGCAAGGCATGGTGATGGATTTTTCCGATGTAAAACGCATCGCGAAAACCGAGTTAGTCGATAAATGGGATCACGCTTTTTTGGTGTATCGCAACGATAAAACCGTGCGTGACTTTCTCGCCACTCTGCCCGACCACAAGACTGTCACCTTGCCCGTCGTCCCTACCGCCGAAAATCTCGCCAAAATCGCCTTCGATATTCTCAACCCCGCCTATCAAGATACTTATGGCAATCAGTTGCGTTTAGAACGTGTGCGTCTCTATGAGACACCGAATAATTGGGCAGATTGTATAAAAAGATAGATTTTTTCTAGACAGCAAGCGCAGTTCCATGCATAATGCGCGCCTTCCAAAACGAGGCAACAAATTTTGGAAAGCGAAATGGGAAGTTTGGGTGAGTGGTTTAAACCAGCAGTCTTGAAAACTGCCGACGAGAAATCGTCCGTGAGTTCGAATCTCACAGCTTCCGCCAAGTCGCAAATATCAAACTGGAGTGGTAGTTCAGTTGGTTAGAATACCGGCCTGTCACGCCGGGGGTCGCGGGTTCGAATCCCGTCCACTCCGCCAACACCATCGCAACATTTTGACGATAAATACTTTATGAGTGTTTATACGAGAAATGGGGTGATAAAAAAAAGGGATACAACTTAATCGTTGTGTCCCTTTTTTATTGCAAGTCGATTGCAACTTTTAAGTCTTATCGCTACTCTCACGCCCGCTACAAAAGCAACATCCTGAATAAATTTTATCTTCGGAGGCACTCTATGCAATACCAAAACCCCACCACTATCGGCACGCTCGCCGCTGAACAAAATCAAGTGTTGCGCAACACCTACCTGATGCTGGGCTTGACCATGATTCCGACCGTCATCGGCGCATTTATCGGCATGTCGCTTAATCTAGCGATTTTGGCGCAGCACCCCATCATCGGCTCGCTGGTGATGTTCGCGGTAATGATGGGCTTGCTGTTCGCCGTGAGCAGCTTGCGCAACAGCGTATGGGGCATCGCCGCCATGTTCGGCTTCACCTTCGTGGCAGGTGTGTTTTTAGGACCAATTTTGCAACACGCTTTGCATTTCAGTAACGGCGCGCAATTAGTCGGCATGGCAGCGGGCGGTACAGGTTTAATTTTCTTTAGCTTGGCAACTTACGCGACGGTGAGCAAAAAAGATTTCAGCTTTATGGGCAAGTTTTTGTTCATCGGCGTCATCATGTTGCTGATTGCCTCACTAGCAAATCTGTTCTTCCAAGTACCCGTGTTGTCATTAGCGATTTCCGCAATTGCGATTCTAATTTTCTCGGCATACATCCTGTTCGACATCAGCCAAATCATCCACGGCGGCGAAACAAATTACCTAATGGCAACCGTGACTTTGTACCTAGACATCTACAACATCTTCGTTAATTTGTTGAACCTGCTGATGGCTTTTAGCGGCGAAAAAGACTAAACATTTCCTAACCGTTCGCCCTGAGCTTGTCGAAGGGTAACAAACGAAAAAAGGCAACCAACTGGTTGCCTTTTTTTAGTTCATCACGATAGGAAATAACTGCCTTTGCTGTAAGATTGCGCAAATTAAAAACGAGGTTATATCGCAAGGAAGGAGTGCGTCATGCAAGCTATCGAATTTAACTCGCAACTTGAACACGGGCAAATCGCTGTGCCGAAAGCCTTTCATTTGCATGAAGGTCAAGCACTCCGCGTGCTAATTTTGCTAGATGAAAAAACAACGGTAAGGCGGCCACAAACTAACTTATGGGGGCAAACATCAGGCGCATGGCAAGGCGAACTTTTAGTGCGCGAACCGCAAGGCGAATATGAATCACGATTGGAATTGAAGTAATGCTGTACTTACCAGATACCAACGTCTGGATTCGTCACTTCAACCCAGCCAGTTCCGCTGTTAAAGCAAAATTGTCAGCGTGCGCGCCCTCACAAATTGCATTGTGTGATGTTGTGAAAGCCGAGCTGTATTATGGCGCGTTCAAAAGCGCGAGGCGTAACGAAAATCTGGCCGTGCTAGAAACACTTTTTTCAGAACTGAACAGCTTTGCTTTTGATGGGGATGCCGCACGAATTTTCGGCGACATCCGCGCCGACTTAGCGCGAAAAGGCACACCCATCGGCCCCTATGATTTACAAATCGCCGCCATCGCACTTGCTAACGATTGCGTATTAGTGACCCATAACACGGGTGAATTTTCACGCATCGCGGGTTTGAAGCTGGAAGATTGGGAAATCGAATAAGAGGTGTCGCATGAAAACATTAGAAGTCGTTGCCTTAACCAAAGACATTCCCGAAAAACATCTGCGCCGTGGACAAGTTGGAACGGTAGTGGAAATGCTCGCAACCGATGGGGTGGAAGTTGAGTTTTCCGACTTGGATGGCAATCCCTACGCTATATGTGCAATACCGGAAAACAGCCTGATGGTGCTGCATCACATGCCAGATGTGATTGCGGCATAAACTCTTTTAACGGGTAGTGCTACATAGCTGAACTTCCTAATTTTTTCTCAAGACGAGACAGCGGCACAAAGCAAAAACTGCTCCTCATCCCGAAATTTATGTAATTTTTAAGGAGTATTTATGGAAATAATCGCTGTTATAAACTACAAGGGTGGAGTTGGTAAAACCACGGTTACTGCGAACCTTGCGGCTGAATTAGCTTACAGAGGAAAGAAAGTGTTGTTGATTGACACTGATGCCCAAGCAAGTCTGACTTTTTCGTTTGTTACCCCTGATAAATGGGATACCGATTACAAAACATCACTAACCATTAAATCTTGGTTCGATGCAATTGGCGAAGGAAAGGAATCTCCTCCACTCACCGATTTCGTTATTACCCCAACAAACGTTAATAATTTTTTGACCTCACAAAAACGTGGAGGGCGAATTGATCTTATTTGCTCACACCTCGGACTAATCAACGTAGATTTAGAATTAGCTACTCTTCTTGGCGGCGTTAATCTGCAACAAGCAAAACGAAATTACATCAAGGTACATGGCAAACTCAGAGAAGCTATTGCATCACTTGCTAATAGCACCGACTACGACATAGTGTTGATGGACTGCCCACCAAACTTTAACATCGTGACCAAAAATGCAATCGTCGCAAGCGAGAAAATTCTTATTCCCGCAAAACCTGATTTTCTTTCGACACTAGGAATTGACTACCTGCACCGCAGCGTTAACGAACTCGTTAAAGAATTTAACGAGTATGCAGAGTTAGATGGTGAGACAAAAAATATTTCGCCAAAAATACTTGGCGTAATTTTCACAATGATTCAAATTACGAGCGGACAACCAATTTCCGCACAACGGCAATTCATCGCTCAAACAAAGCGTCTTGGAGTTGCTACATTCACAACCAACTTTCGTGAAAATAAAACCATTTTTGCAGATGCTCCGCAAAATTTGATGCCAGTGGTTCTGAATCATTATTCAAATAGTACACACTCAGAAGTCGTAAATGAAATTGAAAGCTTCGTAGATGAATTCGAATCTTTGCTGTAGGAAATAAAAAATGAATCAACAAAAACAAAAATTTGCCGATGCCTTTCGAAATATTGCTAATGCAATTGAGAAGTTAAGCGAGGACGACATTTCAAAACTCAGCGACGAATCTTTTAGTATTGAAATTCGCCTCATCCGAAAGAAAAATAAAGTAGAGAATTTATTACCAATTGAACAACCAGAATTGGGTGGAATTATAAAAACACTTGCTGATTTTTCTAGCCGAAATGAAGCATTGCAATTTTTGAATGCAAATTTCCCTACACGAAAGTCAGTTGATCAAATTGCGAGGAAGCTCGACATAGCAATATCAAAGCAAGATAAAGTCGAAACTCTCCGTGAAAAAGTTATCGAGGCTACCGTCGGTGCTCGTATTCGTTCACAGGCAATCCAAGGCAATATAGACCGCCCTTCGTAAAATCACCCAATCAATAGCAATCAATAGGGTCAGTTTCCAATCAATAGGCTCAGTTTCGATTGGTTCTAATTTAAGTATTTAAGGCAAACCTCATGTTCAAATTCGAGTGGGATGAGCAAAAGGCTACGAGTAACATTCAGAAGCACGGCGTTTCATTTGATGAAGCGGTTACGGTGTTTGCGGATGAAATGGCTTTGACGTTTGCCGACACTGATCATTTTGAAACTGAAGAGCGTAGCCGTACTTATGGCATTTCAAATAAAGCGCGACTGCTGGTTGTGGTTCACACCGAACGTCGTAATAATGTCCGCATCATCAGCGCACGAAAGGCGACACGATATGAAAAAAATATCTACAACGAAATCTGAGCAAGACATCCCCGAACTAAAACGCGAACAGCTCGGTGCGGGAGTGCGTGGTAAGTATCTCAAGCACGTTAGCCAAGGTAGTAATGTCGTGGTTTTGCAACCCGAAATTCAGAAGGCATTTCCGACCTCTGAAGCGGTAAATAAAGCGTTGGCAACCATGCTGGCTTTTGCCCAAGAAACGAAGCAACTTACTTCAACCAAGCGAACGACACGCAAACAACTGGC
>JARCRQ010000029.1 GCA_029850585.1 Sideroxydans sp. | reverse complement strand
TTGCTAAGCAGGTTGCAAGAGCGATTGTTGTTGCGCGCGCACTTCAACCTATCCTCACCACGAAACAGCTCGTCGAGCTGGTTGGTCAAACGGTACGCACCCGCGAGCCTGGGCAAAATCCGGCGACACGGACTTTTCAAGCTATACGGATTTATATCAACCAAGAGCTCGAAGAGCTTGCGCGCATCTTGCCCGACTGCGTCACACAGCTAAAACCGCAAGGACGCTTAGCCGTGATTAGTTTTCATTCCTTGGAAGATCGCATTGTGAAGCACTTTATGCGCGACATGGCGGAGGGCGACAAGTTGCCGCGCAATGTGCCGATACGCGCCAGCGAAGTACCCGCAGGGCGAATGAAATTGTGCGGTAAAGCGATACGCGCGAGTGCGGCAGAGTTAGCGGTTAATCCGCGTGCGCGCAGTGCGGTGTTAAGAGTGGCGGAGCGTAGCAATGCGGTTTAGTGGCAATTTGTTCAATGCCTTGTTGCTATTGCTGGTGGTGCTGTTGGCGTTGAGCTTGGTGACCTCGCAACATCAGGCACGCAAAACTTTGCAATTGTTGCAACAAGAAAAACAACACGCGCTGCAAATGGAAGTGGAGTGGGGGCAGTTGCAATTAGAGCAAAGTACTTGGGCTGCCCCCGCCAGAGTAGAAAAAATCGCTGCGCAGTATTTGCAAATGCAGCGACCCAAAAGCGGTGAAGTGCAGTTTATACAGCCGAAATAGTGGGGGTAGTAAACCTTGCTAACTAGGTAAAGCGGAGTAAAAAAATAACCATGAATTACGCGACCCAGCACACAGCACATAGCCCGGCAAAACTGCCAGGCTGGCGCGCGTCTATTTTGTTCTTGGTTTTACTGGCGGGACTGTTCGGCTTGTTGGGGCGTACGATTTATCTGCAAGGCATCAACAATGATTTCTTGCAACAAAAAGGGGATGCGCGCTACAGCCGCGTGATTGAAGTCAGTGCGCATCGCGGCATGATTAGCGATCGCAATGGCGAAGTGTTGGCAGTGAGTACGCCCGTGCAATCGGTGTGGGCAAGTCCTGCCGATGTAACCCTCACCCCCGCACAAAACAAACAATTAGCCAGTGTATTAGGCTTGAATGAAAACGCTTTACGCACTCAGCTTGCCGATAGTTCGCGCGATTTTGTCTATTTGAAACGACAAATTTCACCCGATGATGCGGGGCGGGTAATGCGCTTGAATGTGCCAGGCGTGTCCTTGCAAGCGGAGTATCGCCGCTACTATCCGACTGGCGAAGTCGCCGCGCAGCTATTAGGCTTTACTGGGCAAGACGATAACGGCCAAGAGGGGTTGGAGCTGGGTGCGCAAGCGCAATTGGGCGGTCAAGCGGGCAGCCAGCGTGTGATTAAAGATCGACGCGGGCATATCGTAGAAGACGTGGCGAGCTTGAGCGCGCCTAAAGCGGGCGCGGATGTACAACTCAGCATCGACAGCAAAATTCAATACTTAGCCTATCGCGAGCTGCAAGCAGCGGTACAAAAACAGCAAGCCAAAGCAGGTGCGGTGGTGGTGTTGGATGCACGCACTGGCGAAGTGTTGGCACTCGCCAACTATCCTAGCTACAACCCCAATAATCGCGCCAAAGTCAGTCCCGCTGCGATGCGTAATCGCGCCGTGGCAGATTTGTTTGAGCCAGGTTCGACGCTCAAGCCGTTCACCGTGGCGACGGCGTTAGAACTTGGCAAAGTGCAGGCGGATACGGTTATCAATACCGAGCACGGCGCGTTTATGGTGGGCGGTAAAAAAATCCATGATACGCATCCTGAAGCGAGCTTAACCGTCTCGCAAGTGATTCAAAAATCCAGCAATGTCGGCGCAGCAAAAATGGCGTTGATGTTAGAGCCTAAAGTGCTGTGGCAAAGTTTGTCGGACAGCGGCTTTGGCGAACGTACGGGCAGCAATTTTCCAGGCGAAGCGTCGGGCAAATTACGCGACGCAAAAACTTGGCGACCTATCGAACAAGCGACCATGGCTTACGGACACGGCATCTCGGTATCCTTATTGCAACTGGCGCGCGCTTATACGATTTTTACCGAACATGGCGAATTACAAAGTGTCTCCTTGCTCAAATTAGACGCGCCTAGCGTGGGTAAAAAAGTTTGGTCGGACAAGACGGTAGCCGAAATGCGCACCATGTTGGAAAGCGTGGTGATGCCAGGGGGGACTGCACCGTTAGCGCAAGTGGCAGGTTATCGCGTGGCAGGCAAAACAGGCACCGCGCATAAATTAGCCAACGGCAAATATGTCGATAAATATGTCGCGTCGTTTGTTGGTTTTGCCCCCGTTTCGCACCCCAGAATTATTGTCGCGGTGATGATAGACGAGCCGAATAACGGTCAGTATTACGGCGGTATTGTGGCAGCTCCGGTATTTAGTCAAGTGGCTGGGCAAACTTTGCGTGAGCTGAATGTGCCTAACGATGCGCCGCTTAATAACGTCATCGCGCCACCTGCTGAAGTTGTTAAGGAGGAGGTGTGATGAACACGCTTTACGCCCAACTCCTCGCGCTGAATTTACCCATCCAACATTTAGTTGCCGACAGTCGCGCGGTTAAAAAAGGTGACACCTTTTTAGCCTACCCAGGCGACCTGAATGACGGGCGCAAATTTATTGCACAAGCCATTGCGCAAGGCGCGAATGCGGTGCTGTTTGAAGCGACTGATTTCGTCTGGGATAACGCGCACAAAGTGCCGCATTTAGCAGTGCAAAATTTGCGCGCACAAGCGGGTGAATTAGCCGATGCGATTTACGCACATGCCACGAAAAAGCTGTGGATGGTGGGCGTGACGGGCACCAACGGCAAGACTTCCACCACCCATTGGATTGCGCAAGGCTTGCACGACGCGGGCAAAAAATGCGCGCTGATTGGCACGCTCGGCAATGGTTTTGCTGATGCCTTACACGCCAGTGCCAACACCACGCCCGAAGCGATTTATGTACACAAGCTGTGTGCTGATTTTGTGACTCAGGGAGCGGCAGCGGTGGCGATGGAAGTGTCTTCGCACGCGCTCGATCAAGGACGCATCAACGGCGTGCATTTTGATGTCGCGCTACTCACCAATGTTAGCCGCGACCATCTCGATTATCACGGCGACATGGCAACGTACGCGGCGACCAAGCGCAAATTTTTTGACGTTGCCAGCCTGCAATCGGTGGTGCTGAATTTAGACGATGCGCAAGCCGTGGTCTGGGCGGATGAGCTGGTCGCGGCAGATAAAAATGTGGTGGGCTACGGCTTGACCGATGCCGCTTTGCAACACGCAACGCGCTTAAACATCCGCATGGTGTATGGCAGTTTGAATACGGTAAATGCGCACGGTTTGCAACTCGACATTCATAGCTCGTGGGGCGCGGCACAATTAACTAGCCAGCTTGTCGGTCGCTTTAATGCCGAAAATTTATTGGGCGTATTGGCGGTGTTGTTAGTTAGCGACATCGCACTCAACGCCGCCGTCGCCTCGTTAAGCCGCGTGCAGGCGGTGGCGGGACGGATGCAACGGCTAGGCGGCGCGGGCGTGCCTAGCGTAATTGTCGATTACGCGCACACGCCGGACGCGCTGGAAAAAGTACTGCAAACCTTGCGCGAAATGAGCAACGCCAGCGACGGGAAATTGATTTGCGTATTCGGCTGCGGCGGCAATCGTGACAAGGGCAAACGCCCGCTGATGGGCGCAATCGCTGAAGCTTTAGCGGATCGCTGCATCGTCACTTCGGACAATCCACGCGCTGAAAATCCTGCCGAAATTGTCGCGGAAATTGTCGCGGGCATGGCCACGCATAAACACAAAATTATGTTGCAGCGCGACGCTGCGATTTGTCACGCCATCGCGCACGCGCAGCCCTGCGACATTGTCTTGATTGCGGGCAAAGGGCATGAGGACTATCAAGAAATCAGTGGCGTGCGCCATGCTTTTAGCGATGTAAAAATCGCCCAGCACGCGCTGCAAAACTGGCCCGCCGAGGTGTCAGCATGATGCGTTTATCGCAAATCGCCGCCGCACTCGACGCGCAGCTTATCGGCGCGGATGTGACGTTTAACAGCGTCAACACCGACAGCCGCAAAATTGTTGCGGGCGATTTATTTATCGCACTGCGCGGCGAAAATTTTGATGGTGCGGAATATGTCGCCAGCGCGCTGCACAGCGGCGCGCTGGCAGCGATGGTGAACGAACAAAGTTACGCCGCATTACGCGCGGACTTGCCAGCCAATGCCGCGCTGTTATTGGTTGCCGACACGCGCATTGCATTAGGCAAGCTGGCGGCTTTTTGGCGCGCGCAATGCGAAATTAAGTTGGTGGCGATTACGGGCAGCAATGGCAAAACAACAGTAAAAGAAATGCTCGCGGCGATTTTGCGTGAACACGCAGGCGATGCGGTGTTGGCGACGCAAGGCAATTTTAATAACGACATTGGGATGCCGCTGACCTTGCTCAAACTGACTGCGCAACATCGTTATGCGGTCATCGAAATGGGCATGAATCACGCGGGGGAAATTGATTATTTAACCCGCCTCGCCATGCCCGATGTCGCCTTGGTCAACAACGCGGCGGGTGCGCATTTGCAAGGCTTGGGCACAATCGAAAATGTGGCACGCGCTAAGGGCGAAATTTTTGCGGGCTTAAAAAATACTGGCGTGGCGATTATCAATGGCGATGACGCGCACGCTGCCGTGTGGCGCGATTTGGCAGCAGAACATCGCTGCGTAGATTTTTCGCTAGAGCACACCGCTAGCGTGCAAGGACAGTGGGCAGCGCAAGGTTTTGGCGGCGTATTGCACGCGCTCACGCCCGCAGGCGAGTTACATGTGTTGCTGCAAGTACCAGGCGCACATAACGCTCGCAATGCACTCGCTGCCGCGTCTGCTGCTATTGCTTTAGAGATTCCGCTGGCGACCATCACCCGCGCGTTGCAAAATTTTGGCGGCGTGGCAGGACGCTTGCAACGCAAGCAGGGCTTGGCGGGTGCGACTTTAATCGACGACACTTACAACGCCAATCCTGCGTCAATGCGCGCCGCACTTGATGTGTTAGCCGCAGCTTCAGGGCAGCGCATTTTTGTGTTGGGTGACATGGGCGAATTAGGCGACGACGCAGCGCAGTTTCATCGCGAAATCGGTCGAACTGCACACGAACTTGGCATAGCAAAATTATTTGCGTTAGGTGAGTTAAGCCAAGGCGCAGTCGCAGAATTTGGCGCAGGCGCAGAGCATTTTGCGACGCTAGAAAATTTATGCGCCGCCGTTGCCAACGTATTAGATAAAAGCACCACGGTATTAGTTAAAGGCTCGCGCTTTATGCAGATGGAGCGCGTGGTTAAAAATTTAGCAGACGACTAGAAGCTATCCAAGGAGATTCACACAATGTTATTAGCGTTAGCACAATGGTTGGCACTCGATGTACGCACTTTTAGTGTGTTCAATTACATCACGCTGCGCGCGGTGATGGCGGCAATGACGGCGTTGCTGATTTCGTTCGCGCTGGGGCCTTGGATGATACGACGCTTGACCGCGCTAAAAATCGGTCAGTCGGTGCGCACGGATGGTCCGCAAACCCATCTGGTTAAGGCGGGTACGCCGACCATGGGTGGCGCGCTGATTTTAACTTCGGTGGTGTTGACCACTTTGTTGTGGGCAGATTTAAGCAACGCCTATGTGTGGGTCGCATTGCTCACCACGATAGGCGTGGGCGCAATCGGCTGGGTGGACGACTATCGCAAAGTGGTACATCGCAATCCCGATGGTTTGTCGGCGAAGGCAAAAATGTTTTGGCAATCGCTCATCGCCTTAGCGGTGGGCGCGTTTTTGTGGTCGCACGCGACCTTGCCCGCGCACACCGAACTGATCGTGCCGTTCTTCAAACATTGGGTTTTTCCCTTGGGCGTGGTCGGCTTTATGGTGCTGGTGTATTTGGTAATCGTAGGCACCAGTAACGCGGTCAATTTAACCGACGGTTTAGATGGGCTGGCGATTATGCCGACGGTGATGGTGGCGAGTGCGTTGGCGGTGTTTGCCTACGTTGCAGGTCACGCTGAATTTTCCAAATACTTGGGCGAGCCAGCCATTCCAGGCGCGGGTGAATTGGCAATTTTCTGTGCCGCAATTGCGGGGTCTGGCTTGGCATTTTTATGGTTCAACGCCTATCCCGCCGAAGTGTTTATGGGCGACGTAGGTGCGTTGGCATTGGGTGCAGCGTTAGGCGTAGTGGCGGTGATGGTGCGCCAAGAATTAGTGCTGTTCATCATGGGCGGCGTGTTTGTGGTGGAAGCGGTGTCGGTGATGTTGCAAGTGAGCTGGTTCAAATACACCAAAAAGCGTTTCGGCAAAGGCGAACGCATTTTGTTAATGGCTCCCTTGCATCATCACTTTGAACAAAAAGGCTGGAAAGAAACGCAAGTGGTGGTGCGCTTCTGGATTATCACAATGTTGCTAGTCTTAATAGGACTGGCAACACTCAAACTGCGATGAGAAATGAAATGACTGTGAAGAAGCGTGGCACGTTAGCGTTGGGGGAGACTCATGTGAGCGTAGCGAACGTTATGGCGACACCAAACGCTAACGTGAGGTTTTGGACTATCACGATGTTGTTGGTGTTGATTGGTCTTGCAACACTTAAGTTACGTTAAAAAACACTGTGAAAATTTGGTCTGACAAATTCGTTTTGGTACTCGGTCTCGGTGAGACAGGGTTATCCATGCTGCGCTATTTAAGTGCGCAGGGCGCGCGGTTGCGCGCGGCGGATAGTCGGACTGCGCCAGCGAGTTTGGCTGTTGCCGCGAGCTACGTTCAGCCTGAGCAAATTTTCTGTGGCGCATTTAGCGACGCTTTGTTTGACGACATAGATTGCATCGCGATGAGCCCCGGTGTGCCGCTTGCCGACCCTGTCGTCGCTAAAGCGGTCGCACGCGGGATTGAAGTGGTTGGCGACATCGAATTATTTGCTCAACATTTGTCAGCGTGCGCCGCGACCCTCAATCCTCAAGTTCTCGCCATCACGGGCAGTAATGGCAAAACCACGGTGACTTCTTTAGTCACACATCTGTGCCAAGTGGCGGGCTTAGATGCTGTGGCAGCGGGCAACATTTCGCCTGCGGTATTGGACGTGATGATGCAGCGCGGCGCAGCACAGCCTGATGTGTGGGTGTTGGAGCTGTCGAGTTTTCAATTGGAAACGACGACGAGTTTGCGTGCAGCGGCGGCAACGGTTTTGAACCTCAGCGAAGATCATCTCGACCGCTATGACGGCATGAGCGGCTATATCGCAGCGAAGGCGCGCGCGCTGCTGGGTTGCCGTTTGCAAGTGTTGAATCGCGACGATACGGCGACGTTAGAGCTGGCGCGTGCTGATGTGGCGACGGTGACTTTTGGCTTAGACACCCCCACGCGTGAGCAAGATTTTGGCGTGGCAAGGTTCGATGGCGAGTTGTATTTAATGCAAGGCACGCAACGCTTAATGCGCGCCAATGAGTTGCAATTGAGTGGCTTACATAACGTGGCGAACGCCTTGGCAGCCTTGGCGTTGTGCCGTGCGATAGATGTGCCGATGGCGGCATTATTGGACGGCTTGCGCAGCTTCCACGGTTTGGCGCATCGCGTCGAAAAAGTCGCGCAAATTGCCAGCGTGACCTACTACGATGATTCCAAAGGCACCAATGTCGGCGCAACGGTTGCCGCCTTACAGGGCTTGGGGTGCAAGGCGGTGTTGATTGCGGGCGGTGAAGGCAAAGGACAAGATTTTGCGGCGCTCGCTGTTGCGGTAAAAAATCATGCGCGCGCAGTAGTTTTGATTGGGCGTGATGCCGAGTTAATCGCCGCTGCCCTCGCGACTACCGCCGTCAAAATTGAACGCGCTGCCGATATGCCCTCCGCCGTGCAAGCCGCAGCGCGCTTGGCACAAGAGGGCGATGCGGTGTTGCTGTCGCCTGCTTGTGCGAGCTTTGATATGTTCCGCAACTACGAACATCGCGCGCAAGTTTTTATCGCGGCGGTGCGCGAGTTAACCCCTTCTACCTCCCCCTTGTCAGAGGGAAAGATTAACGCGGAGGGCGCATGGTCTCATTAGTTAAATCAGGCGCGCGCCCCCCGCAAACGCAATTCGACGCGCTGTTGTTGTGGGTGTTGGTCGCATTGTTGTCTGTCGGTTTAGTGATGGTCTATTCCGCGTCGATTGCCACCGCCGAAGCCAGTAAGTTCACAGGTTTTAATGCCAGCTACTATTTAATTCGCCACGGTATTTTTATCGCGCTGGGCATCCTCGCTGGCATCGCCGCGTTTCAAGTGCCGCTGCAAATTTGGCAAAACCTCGCTATGCCGTTATTCGTGATTGGCACGGTGTTGTTGTTGCTGGTGCTGATTCCGCATGTCGGTCGCGAAGTCAATGGCAGCCGGCGTTGGTTGTCGTTGTTCGTCATCAATTTGCAACCCTCTGAACTGATGAAGTTATTCGCGGTGTTGTATGCCGCCGATTACACCGTGCGCAAAGCGCATGTTGGACACAAATTTTTGCAAGCCTTTGTGCCGATGTTTTTGGTGATGGGCGTGGTCGGGGCATTGTTGTTGCTCGAACCCGACATGGGCGCGTTAGGCGTGATTACCTCGATTGCGATTTGCACCTTGTGGTTAGGCGGCTTCAATCTCAAAGTATTTGGGCTGTTGTTGTTCGCCTTGCCTACGGTCTTTGTGGTCTTGGTGGTCTCCTCGCCGTATCGGATGCAGCGCGTGATTGGCTTCCTCGACCCTTGGTCAGATCCATACGGTAAAGGTTATCAATTAAGCCACGCGCTGATTGCCTTTGGACGTGGCGAATGGTTGGGCGTGGGCTTGGGCGCGAGTGTAGAAAAATTATTTTATTTGCCCGAAGCGCACACCGATTTTTTGATGGCGGTAATAGCTGAAGAGCTAGGTTTAGTGGGCGTAGCAGCGGTGTTGTTGTTGTTTATGTTCGTACTCATACGCGCCTTCCAAATCGGTCGCCAAGCGGCATTTTTAGATCGCAATTACGCCGCACTGGTGGCACAAGGCATCGGCATTTGGATCGGCGTGCAAGCCATGATTAACATCGGCGTGAACATGGGCGTACTACCGACCAAAGGCTTGACCTTGCCGTTCTTGAGCTTTGGCGGCAGCGGCATCCTGGTGAATTGCGTGGCAGCGGCGGTGTTGCTCCGAGTAGATTATGAAAACAGAAAAGCCGCGCGGGGACTTCCAATATGAGCGCGAACATTTTCGGATTTTCTGTTTCGGCGAAGACTAACTTGCGTCAGCAAGTTAAGTCCCAAGGGGGCGGACGTAGACAGAATCGCCTTATGGCAAGAGGGATTGCAGCATGAGCAAAACTATCCTGATTATGGCGGGTGGCACAGGCGGTCATATTTTCCCCGCCTTGGCGGTTGCCGACGTGTTGCGCGCGCAGGGCTGGCAGGTGGTGTGGTTGGGCGCGCCTAACAGCATGGAAGCCGAGCTCGTACCTAAACATGGCTATTCAATACGCTTGGTGAATTTTTCAGGCGTACGCGGCAAAGGCTTGCTGCGCTTGGTGTCCTTGCCGATGCAGTTGTTGCGCGCCTGTGTGCAAAGTGCGGCGGTGATTCGCGAGGTGCGTCCCGATGTGGTACTGGGGATGGGCGGTTACATCACTTTTCCAGGTGGCGTGATGGCGCGTTTGTTGGGTAAGCAGTTAGTCATCCACGAACAAAATTCGGTGGCAGGACTGAGCAATAAACTGTTGGCAAAAATCGCGCAGCGCGTGCTGAGCGGCTTTCCCGATGTGTTGCCAAAAGCGCGCTGGTGCGGCAATCCAGTGCGTGCGGAGATTGCGCAGTTGGCATCGCCCGCAACACGTTTTGCGTCACGCACTGGCAAGTTAAAAGTGTTGTTGGTAGGCGGTAGTTTGGGTGCGCAAGCCTTGAATGAAGCGATGCCACAAGCATTAGCGTTAATTCCTGAAGCGACGCGTCCAGAGGTGTTACACCAAACGGGCAAAAAACATTTCGACAGCGTGCAAGCCTTATACAGCGGGGCGGGCGTGGCGGCACAGATACAAGCGTTTGTGGACGATATGGCCACTGCGTATGCCGAGGCTGACATCGTCATTTGTCGTGCTGGCGCGTTGACGGTGGCGGAATTGGCAGCGGCTGGGGTGGCAAGTATTTTGATTCCCTACCCTCATGCGGTGGACGATCACCAAACTTATAACGCGCAATTTTTGAGCACGCAGGGGGCGGCGATTCTGCTGCCACAAAGCGCATTAAGCGCGGTGACTTTGGCGCGTTATTTACAAAATTTAGATCGAGCAAAGTTATTGAACATGGCTGTTGCCGCGCGCGCTTTGGCAAAGCCAGATGCGGCGTTAAGCGTGGCAAACGGGTGTGGGGAGTTAGCGCAATGAAACACAAAATCAAACATATTCATTTTATCGGTATTGGTGGTTCTGGCATGAACGGCATTGCCGAAGTGTTGCTCAATTCGGGCTTTCAAGTGAGCGGCTCGGACTTGGCAGAAAACGCCGCAACGCTGCGCCTGCAAAAATTAGGCGCGACCATTTATCGCGGTCATGCCGAAGCCAATTTGTGCGATGCCGATGCGGTAGTGGTCTCGACGGCGGTGCGTGCCGACAATCCTGAAGTGGTTGCGGCGCGCGCGCGGCGCATCCCCGTTGTGCCACGCGCCATGATGTTGGCGGAGCTGATGCGGCTACGTCAGGGCATCGCGGTGGCGGGTACGCATGGCAAAACCACCACCACTTCTTTGACTGCCAGCATTTTGGCGAAAGGCGGCTTTGATCCAACCTTCGTGATTGGCGGCAAACTCAATAGCAGCGGCACCAATGCGCGCTTGGGACAAGGCGATTACATCGTTGCCGAAGCCGACGAATCGGACGCGTCGTTTTTGTATTTGCAACCGATTTTGTCGGTCATCACCAACATTGATGCCGACCACATGGAAACCTACGGACACGATTTCAATAAACTCAAGCAAGCGTTTATTGATTTTGTCGAGCATCTGCCTTTTTACGGCATGGCGATGGTGTGTGTGGACGATGCCAACATCCGCGAAATTTTGCCGCGCATCAGTAAACCTGTTTGTACTTATGGCTTGAGTGAGGGTGCGCAAATCCGCGCGGTGAATGTGCGCCACGAAGGCGGGCAGATGCGCTACACCGTGCAATGTCGACAAAACGGTGTGCCACAAGATTTAGACATCACGCTCAATTTAGCGGGTTTACACAACGTGCTGAACTCGCTCGCCGCGATTGCCGTGGCGTTGGAAGTGGGCGTGAAGGCGGACGCGATTGTTGCTGCGTTAGCGGAATTTGAAGGGGTCGGAAGACGGTTTCAACGGTATGGTGAAATTAAATTATCAGGTGCTGCTGAGATTTTACCCTCACCCCAACCCTCTCCCTTAAAGGGCGAGGGGGCAAACGCCGCTGCCTCTGGCAGCTTCACTTTGATCGACGACTACGGCCATCACCCCGTCGAAATGGCGGCAACTTTGGCAGCGGTGCGCGGCGCATTTCCAAACAAGCGTTTGGTGCTGGCATTTCAGCCGCATCGCTACACGCGCACGCGTGATGTGTTCGACGATTTTGTGAAGGTGTTGGGCACGGTGGACGCGCTGGTATTGAGCGAAGTGTATGCCGCGGGCGAAGCACCAATCGTGGCGGCGGATGGTCGCGCGCTGATGCAAGCCTTACGCGTGGCGGGACAAACGGCAGCGGTGTTTGTCGAAAACATTAGCGACATGCCCAACGCGATTATGCAGATGGCACGCGACGGCGATGTAGTGGTGACGATGGGCGCGGGCACGATAGGCAACGTGCCGCAGTTGTTAGCGAATACGCAAAAATGAATATGAGCGAAATCCGCAACTTTTCTGATACGGCTTTACGCGGCGAATTGCGTCGCGAGGTGCGCATGAGCAAGCACACCAGTTGGCGTGTTGGCGGGGTGGCAGATTGTGTGTATCAGCCTGCGGATTTAGCGGATTTACAAGTGTTTCTGCGCAGTTTGCCTAGCGATGAAAGCGTCTATGCAGTGGGCTTGGGCAGCAATTTATTAGTGCGCGATGGCGGCTTGCGCGGCACGGTGATTTTGCTGCACGGCGCACTCACCGAATTGCGCTGTATTGATACTTCGACTCTCTATGTCGAGGCGGGGATTGCGGGTGCGAAGTTGGCGCGTTTTGCCGCCTTACACAACTTGGCGGGAGCGGCATTTTTTGCGGGTATCCCAGGCTCAATGGGCGGCATGTTGGCGATGAACGCAGGCTGCTATGGCTCGGATACTTGGCAACATGTGGAGAGCGTGCAAGTGCTGACGCGCAGCGGTGAATTGCTGACACGCACGGCGCAGGATTATGAGATTGGTTACAGACATGTTGTGAAAAGTGAAACGGGAAAAGTGAAAGGTAAAGAGCTGGGTTCGCATCACCTTTCACCTTTCACCTTTCACCAAGAAGAATTCTTTGTCTCTGCGACCTTGAAATTTAGCCGTGGCGAAGGCGACATCGAACGGCAAATTATCAAGGCTTGGCTGAGTACCCGTATCGCCACGCAGCCGTTGAATTTGCCCAATGCAGGTTCGGTATTTCGCAATCCTGTGGGCGATCATGCGGCGCGGCTGATTGAGCTGTGTGGCTTAAAAGGCAAGCAAATCGGCGGCGCTCAGGTGTCGGTGAAACACGCGAATTTTATTGTGAATACGGGTGGCGCGAGTGCTGCCGATATAGAAAATTTAATTAGCGAAGTGCGCGCCAGCGTCGCCGCACAAACGGGGGTGGAACTCCATCCCGAAGTGAGAATTATCGGAGAAGCAGCATGAGCAAATATGAAATGAATGACACGGGTGCGACGCGCGATGCGCAATCCGCGACGGTTGCATTTGGCAAAGTCGCGGTGTTGTTTGGTGGCAAATCCGCCGAGCGCGAAGTGTCGTTAAAAAGTGGCGCGGCGGTGTTGGCGGCGTTGCAGCGGTCAGGTGTGGATGCACACGCATTTGACCCCGCCGAGCGCAATTTGCAAGAGCTATACGACCAAGGTTTTGCGCGCGCATTTATCGCGCTGCACGGACGCTTGGGCGAAGATGGCACGGTGCAAGGCGCGTTGGAATTATTGGGCATTCCCTATACAGGCAGCGGCGTATTGGCTTCCGCCTTGGGCATGGACAAATGGCGCAGTAAATTGGTGTGGCAAGCGGCAGGCTTGCCGATTCCAAAATTCCAAATGCTCAAGGCGGATTTTGATGCGGCGGAGGTGGTGAAAAATTTAGGCTTGCCCTTGTTCGTGAAGCCCGCGTGCGAAGGTTCTAGCGTGGGTATTAGCAAAGTAAAAAGCGTTGGCGAATTAGCCGCTGCCTATGCGGAGGCGGTTAAGTACGACACGCTGGTGATGGCGGAAAGTTTTGTCGGCGGCGGCGAATTTACAGCGGCGATTTTGGGCGACACCGCCTTGCCCGTGATACGCATCGTCCCTGCCAATGAGTTTTACGATTTTGAAGCGAAGTATTTACGCGATGACACGCGCTATTTGTGCCCTTGCGAGCTCACCGCTGCACAAGAAAGCGAGATGCAACATTTGGCAAAACAAGCGTTCGCGCTGATTGGTGGACAAGGTTGGGGGCGGGTAGATTTTTTAATGAGTGAAGACGGCAAGCCTTATGTACTGGAAGCCAATACCTCGCCTGGCATGACCGACCACAGCTTAGTGCCGATGGCGGCGCGCCATGCGGGGATTAGTTTTGAGCAATTAGTGCTGAAAGTATTGGAGAGCGCGCATGTGGGATAACCCCACTCTGCTGAAAAATACCAGCCGCGCGCTGTTCGCGCTGAGTGTGCTGATGCTGCTGTACAGCGCGGCTTATTACGCGCTGCATCTGCCGAACTTGTTGCCGATACGCGCGGTGAAATTAGCGGCGGCACCCGTACAGGTGGATGCGGAACAAGTGTTGCAAGTGGTGCGTGAGCAAGTACGGGGTAATTTTTTCACTGTCGATATTGAACAGTTGCGGGTCGAGTTGGAAAAATTAACGTGGGTGCGCCAAGTCAGTATTCGTCGCGAATTTCCGAATCGTTTGAGCGTGGAATTAGCCGAGCACCAAGCCTTGGCGCATTGGAATAATCAGGCGTTGGTGAATAGCTATGGCGAGGTTTTTAACGCCAGCACAGCGGCAACTTTGCCCGACTTTGTTGGGCAAGCAGGACATTCTGCACAGCTCGCCGAACAGTACGCTTTGTGTAATACGCAATTAGCCAAGGTTAATTTGCGGGTGCAACAGATTGCCCAATCGCCCCGTTTTGCTTGGCAATTACGCTTGGATAACGGCATGGTTTTGGAGTTGGGTAGCGAGGACATGGAGGCACGCTTGGCGCGCTTTGTGCAGGTCTATCCCTATAGTTTGGCGACGCAACACAGCGCAGTAAAAACAGTTGATTTACGTTATCGCAATGGCTTCGCGGTGAGCGGAGTACATGAGCAAAGTTTAAGTAAGGGTGCGTGATGAGCAAAAATAATGAGGGCAAAAATCTAATCGTCGGTCTAGACATCGGCACGTCAAAAATCGTCGCAATCGTCGGCGAAATAAAAGACGACGGTAGTTTGGACGTTATCGGCATGGGTATGCACCCGTCGGCGGGGATGAAAAAAGGCATGGTGGTGAACATTGATGCCACCGTGGGGGCGATTCAGCGCGCCCTCGAAGAAGCCGAACTGATGGCGGATTGCAAAATCGTCGGTGTGTATACCGGCATCGCGGGCAGCCATATTCGCAGCAGTAATTCGCAAGGCATGGTGAAAATTAAAGACAAAGAAGTCACCCAGTCAGACATCGACCGCGCCTTGGAAACTGCCAATTCGATTAGCTTGCCGAGCGACCAACAGACCCTGCATATCCTCGAACAAGAGTTTTCTATCGACGGACAAGACGGCATTAAAAAACCGCTGGGCATGAGCGGCGGACGTTTGAATGTAGAAGTGCATATCGTCACGGGTGCGGTGGCGGCGGTGCAAAACATTATGAAATGTATTCATCGTTGCGGCTTGGAAGTACACGATTTGGTGTTGCAACCGTTGGCATCTGCCGAGGCGATTTTGCAAGATGATGAAAAAGAATTAGGCGTGTGCATCGTCGATATTGGCGGTGGCACCACCGACATCGCAGTGTTCACGGCGGGCGCAATACGCCACACCGCAGTGATTCCGATTGCGGGCGACCAAATCACCAACGACATCGCGATGGCGTTGCGCACCCCGACGCAAGATGCCGAAGATCTCAAAATGAAACACGGCTGCGCCTTGCGCCAACTCGCCGACGACCAGCAAATCGAAGTCCCTGGTGTGGGTGAACGCGGCCCGCGCATATTGTCGCGTCAGACGCTGGCGGAGGTTATCGAGCCGCGCATCGAGGAGCTGTATTCCTTGGTGCAAGCCGAGTTACGCCGCAGCGGTTTTGAAGATTTGCTGTCATCAGGAATTGTCATTACCGGCGGCAGTAGCGCGATGCAAGGCATGGTCGAATTGGGCGAAGAAATTTTTCACATGCCCGTGCGTTTGGGCGTGCCGAAGTATTTGGGCAGCTTGGCGGATGTGGTGAAAACGCCGCGTATGTCAACCGGTGTAGGGCTGATGATATATGGCTTGCGTGACTATCAAAAGCAAGCTGGGGCACGCGTACAAGGCAATTCAGTTGGAGAGGTTTGGGCAAGAATGAAAACGTGGTTGAGTAATAATTTTTAGGTTGGGTGGTCGCTAGTTGTGAGTTGCTAGTCGCAAGTTGCGCAGTTTGGTTTTAACCACCAACTAGCGACTAGTAACTAGATTCTTAGAGTTTAATTTTTTGAAGGAGATAAACATGTTTGAAGTCCTAGAAGCACAAAATCAAGATGCCGTGATTAAAGTAATCGGCGTGGGTGGCTGTGGTGGTAATGCGGTCGATCACATGATTGAGCAAGGCGTGCAAGGCGTGGAATTTGTGGTTATCAACACCGATGCGCAAGCCCTTAAACGCAGCAAGGCGCGCACCCAGTTACAAATTGGTTCAGCTTTGACCAAGGGCTTGGGCGCGGGCGCGAAGCCGTCGGTTGGACAAGCGGCTGCTGAAGAAGATCGTGAGCGCATCAAAGAATTGTTGGTGGGCGCGAACATGGTGTTTATCACCGCAGGGATGGGCGGTGGCACAGGCACGGGTGCGGCACCTATCGTGGCGCAGATTGCTAAAGAGCTGGATATTTTGACCGTGGCAGTGGTCACTAAGCCGTTCAAATATGAAGGCAATCGGATGCGTTTTGCGCAAGCGGGTATTGAAGCATTGGCGCAATTTGTTGACTCTTTAATCATCGTGCCGAACGCCAAACTGATGGAAGTGTTAGGGAACGATGTGACCGTGCCAGAAGCCTTCAAAGCCGCGAATGGCGTGCTGCAAGGCGCGGTAGCAGGGATTGCCGAAGTCATCAATGTGCCAGGGCTGATTAACTTGGACTTCGCCGATGTGCGTACCGTCATGTCGGAAAATGGCATGGCAATGATGGGCTCGGCAATTGCAGGCGGTGCTGACCGTGCGCGTATCGCGGCGCAACGTGCGATTGCCAGTCCTTTGTTAGAAGACATCGACATGGCGGGTGCGCGTGGTGTGCTGGTGAATATCACCTCATCGAGTTCATTGAAAATTCGCGAAATGGATGAGGTCATGGACTGCGTGAAATTTGCCGCTGAAGAAGCCACCGTGATTGTGGGCTCAGTGTTCGACGAAAGTATGGGTGATGAACTGCGCGTCACAGTTGTCGCCACAGGCTTAGGCGCGCCGATGGCAAAGAAAGTTGCCAAGCCAGAAGTGGTGTATCGCGAAGAAACCATGCTCCGTACGGGTACGGACAATCAGCCTGTGGTGAATGCGATTAACTACAGCGAGTTGGATATTCCGACTGCATTCCGCTCTAACCGCCGCGAGCAAGTGGAAGCGATGGAAAAATCAGGCGTGGACACTTTTGATATTCCCTCGTTTTTGCGTAAACAGGCGGACTAAATGCTAGCTGCTAGCTGCTAGTCGGTAGCTGGTAGTTAGTAGCAACACCAAACTTGTGGGAGCTCGATTTATCGAGCGATGTTTTAGGGAGTAGCTATCGTCCGACAAGTCGGTCTCCTACAAGCTACGAGCAACTAGCTTTTCCCTATAAAATGCGCGCCTTCATTTAGGGTCATTGAGTGCTATATGGTTAATCAACGTACCATCAAAACCGCTGTGAAAGTCACGGGTGTGGGCTTGCATAGTGGCGAGAAAGTGACGCTGGGGTTGCGCCCCGCGCCTGTTAATACGGGCATTGTGTTTTGTCGCGTCGATCAAAAGCCTATTGAGCAAATGCCCGCACTGGGGCATTTGGTGAACGACACGCGCATGTCCACTTGCATGTTGCAAAACGGCGTGCGCGTGGCAACCATCGAGCATTTGATGTCGGCACTGGCGGGCTTAGGTATCGACAATCTGTATGTGGATTTGGATAGCCCTGAAGTGCCGATTATGGATGGCAGCGCGGGCACATTCATTTTTCTGTTGCAATCGGCAGGTATCGTCAGTCAACCCGCGTTGAAAAAATTCATCCGTGTGCTGAAACCGATTGAGGTAAAAGACGGCGACAAGTGGGTGCGTTTCGACCCTTATCACGGCTACAAACTGACCTTCACCATCAATTTTGCGCATCCTGTGTTTGCCACCACCAAGCAACATGTGGTGGTGGACTTAGATGCGCATAGCTACATCCATGAAGTCAGTCGCGCGCGTACTTTTGGTTTTATGCAAGAGGTGGAATACCTGCGTGCGCAAGGCTTGGCACTGGGTGGCGGCTTAGATAACGCCATCGTGATGGATGATTTTCGCGTGCTCAATCCCGATGGGCTGCGTTTTGAAGATGAGTTTGTCAAACATAAAGTGCTGGATGCAATTGGCGATTTATACTTGCTCGGACACCCTGTGATTGCTGCTTTTTCGGGCTATAAATCAGGACATGCTTTGAACAACGCGCTGGTGCGGGCGTTGCTGGCAGATACGTCGGCATGGGAATACGTCAGTTTTGAGGATGAACAAACGCTGCCCGCTTTTGTGAAACTGCAATTGCAGGCAAGCTAAAAGTAGTTCGTATTAGAACTATTTTGCTGAGTGGCAAGGAGTCGGATAAATGTTAATCGTGCGGATATTTTTAATTGCGGTTGCGTTGCTGTTGGTGTTAAACATTGCCCTGTATCTGCTCACGCGCAATCCGCGCTATTACCGTTTAGCTTGGCAGATTGCGCGATTGTCCGCTGTGTTGCTGGCGGCATTTGCGTTGCTGTATGTGCTGGAGCGTTATGTTTTGGTAGCCTGGCGAGTTTTACTGTAAAGGAATTGCGAGTGTGCTGAACTCGCCCTAGTCGCAAAATTGAGAAGGAGTTGTGATGACCAAGCAAGAAATTGATTTGTTAAGACGCGAAGTGGAAATGCTGGTGAAAGAGCGTGGCATCTTGCTCAAAGCGGTCGGTGCAGCAGCCATTTTGATTGCCAATAGCGAGCCTGAAAACATTCCCGATGCGGCAGTCAGCGCGGCGGAAATGCTCTCCGAAGCCTTGAATGCCTTACCCGAAGAAACCTTGCAAGACGCGCTGAAAGCGATTCAACGTCAACGCCAATAAGCCGCTATGAAACAACGTGTCGGACTGGTTTTAACAGGAGGCGGTGCGCGCGTGGCGTACCAAGTCGGCGTGCTTAAAGCAATCGCCGAATCGCTGCCGCGCACAGCACACAATCCTTTCCCCGTTATTTGCGGCACGTCAGCAGGTTCACTCAATGCGGCGACACTCGCCATCAACGCACAAAATTTTCGCAAAGGGGTGCGCTTGCTGCACACCATCTGGCGCGACTTTCATGCCAAGCAGGTGTATCGCACCGATGCCATTGGCGTATTCAACAACAGTGTTTTGTGGCTTGCAGGGTTGCTCATTGGCAGCTTAGGTTTTCGTATGCCCAAGCAAATTTCGCTGCTGGACAATTCGCCTTTAGTTGAGCTCATCGAACAAGTTTTACCCTGTGAAAAAATTCAGGGCAGCATAGATGCGGGGCTGCTATTCGCCTTGAGCATCACTGCATCAGGCTATGGCACAGGGCAATCAGTGACCTTTTATCAGGGCGATAAAGAAATTATGCCGTGGAAACGCGCCCGTCGCGTGGGTATTCCCACCCAAATTAACACCGAGCATTTACTCGCCTCATCGGCGATTCCCTTTGTGTTTCCCGCCACTTTAATCAACCGCGAATACTTTGGTGATGGCTCGATGCGCCAGATTGCGCCGATTAGTTCCGCGCTGCATTTAGGTGCAACTAAGGTGTTGGTCATCGGCGTGAACAACGATGAAGACACGGTGAATTTCAAGCGCGAAAACATCAACGATTACCCCACGCTGGCGCAAATTGCGGGACACGCGCTGAACAGTATTTTTCTCGACAGCATGGAAGTCGATTTAGAGCGCGTGCGGCAAATTAACGCCTTGGTGTCGTCTATGCCTATCGAGGTGAGTGCGCGCATGAATTTACGCCATGTGGAGGTGCTGTCGATTGTACCGAGTGCGTCAATCGAAAAACTCGCCGAACGACATAGTAAAGAGCTGCCTTGGACGATACGCTTGCTGCTGCGCTTAATCGGTGCGAGCAATCATCGCGGTACGTCCTTGGTGAGCTATTTATTGTCGGAGAAAAAGTTCTGCAATGCCTTAATCGACTTGGGCTATCGCGATGCCATGGCGCAACGCGACGAGCTGCTCAAGTTCATCAATTATCAACATGATGTTGCGCCCCCCGCCACAACGTGAAAACCGTTTTATCCGCACGCACTTGGCAACTCTTGCAGCTCCTCGCAGATGGAAAATTTCAGTCGGGTGTAGCACTCGCCGCGCACCTCAAAGTGTCGCGCGCCACGGTATTTAACGCGTTGCAACAAGCCGAAGCAGCGGGAGTGTTGGTACAGCGCGGCAACGGGCGCGGCTATCGTTTAAGCGAAGCGTGGACGGCGTTGGATGCGGATGTAATCACCGCTGCCTTAGGCGCGGGACAGCAAAAATTTAAGTTAGAAATTTTGCCGCAAGCCACTTCCAGCAACGCGCTGCTGTTGCAACGTGCCGCAGCGGGTGCGCCGAGCGGCAGCGTGTTGGCAGTGGAATTGCAAAGTGCAGGACGCGGACGGATGGGGCGCACTTGGCATACAGGCTTAGGTAACGCGCTGACTTTTTCGCTGCTCTGGAGATTTGACTGCGGCTTGAATGCCTTGTCTGGCTTGAGTTTGGCGGTGGGCGTGGCGATTGTGCGCGCTCTGCATGCGACAAAAATTGACGCAGCACAATTAAAGTGGCCGAACGATGTGGTGTGTGCCGAGGGCAAATTAGGCGGGGTGTTAATCGAGGCGCAGGGCGACATGAGTGGGCGTTGCGCGGTAATCATTGGCATCGGCATCAACTGTTCGCTGCCGCTGCCACTCGCGCAGCGTATCGACCAAGCCGCCAGCGCGCTCAATCATCTGAGCACGATCGTCCCGCCGCGCAATCAATTATTGGCGAGGTTGTTGCGTGAATTAGCCAGCGTGTTGGACGAGTTCGCCGCGCATGGTTTGCAAAATTTACGCGCCGAATGGCAGGACTATCACGCTTACCAAAATCTGCCGATTAGCCTGTCGTTGCCTGATGGCAGCGTGGTCAGCGGCACGGCACTGGGCATCAACGAGCGCGGCGAATTGAGCGTGCAAAGTGGCACACAAGTGCGCCACTTTAATTCGGGCGAAGTGGGGACGACAGCGCGATGAAACTGCTAATCGACGCAGGTAATAGCCAGATGAAATTCGCGCTACTCAGCGCGGCGAGTTGGCACGATTTGCCGCCCCTAGCCACGCACAAACATGCCGAGTTGAGCGCGCATTGGCAGGCTTGCCGCGAACTAGATTGGTCGCGTGTGAATGCGGTGTGGGCGAGCAATGTAGCGGGCGATGGCGTGGCTGCGCAGCTCCGCGATGCCGTCGCTGCGCACAAGGTGCCGCTGCATATTATTCAGGCGCAACGCGCGCAGGGTGGCGTGCAAAATGGCTATGAAAATGCGGCGCAATTAGGCAGCGATAGATGGGCGGCATTGCTAGCGGCGCGTGCGCTGTGTCAGGACGATTGTCTGGTGGTGAGTTGCGGCACGGCAACCACGATAGACGCGTTGAATGCGCAAGGTGAATTTTTAGGTGGGCTGATTTTGCCAGGCTTAGATTTAATGCGTAGCAGTTTGTTGGCGCGTACTGCACAGCTTAAACATGCCGATGGACGCTATGCCAAATTCCCGCGCAATACGGCGGATGCCATTATGAGCGGCGCGCTGCAAGCCACGCTGGGCGCGCTGTTGCAGCAATATGCCGTGTTGCAAAATAATGCTGCGCAAGTGATTTTAACGGGGGGGGCGGCGGGGGCTTTGCAAGCGCAGTTAGAGCTGCCCGTACGCGTCGTAGAAAATTTAGTGTTACACGGAATCGCGCACATTGCGCAGGAGCATACAAAATGAAAAAAATTTGGCTAGTTGGATTGGTGCTGGCGAACGCACTGCTGTTTAGCTATTTTCAGTGGAGCAGTAGTTGGTTAAATGACCCCAGTAAGCTGCAAGCCTTACCCGCGTTGCACGCCGAAAAAATAACCATCGTCAGCGCACCGCAAGCGGCGGTAGCGATTGCTAAAGTTGTGCCCAGCTCGCCGCCCGCTGCGTCTGCAAGCTGTTGGGAGTGGAGTGATTTTTCGGGACGCGATTTGCAAGATGCCAATGCCGCATTGGCGAACTTAAAGCTGGGCAATAAATTAAGCCTGCGTCCAATTGAGTACAACAGCGGCTTTTGGGTGTACATCCCGCCGCTCAAAGATAAGGCAGCAGTGGCGCAAAAAGTTGCCCAACTCAAAGCACGCGGGGTAGAAGAGTATTTCGTGGTGCAAGAAGCGGGCGAATGGCTACATGCCATCTCGCTAGGCGTGTTTAAGAGCGAAGACAAAGCGCAAAAGTATTTGGCAACACTCAAAGAGTTGGGCGTGAATAGCGCGAAAACAGGCGAGCGCGCCAGCAAATTAAAAGCCACCATTTTTGTGTTCAAACAAGTCGATGAGGCACTGGTCGAACAACTTAAAACCCTGCAAAAAGAGTTTGCCAGTAGCGAGCTAAAGAGCGTGGAGTGTCGGTAGAAGCTGCTACCACTAACGGGTAGCTAGCATCGGGAAAGGGTCAGATTCGATTAAAAGAATTCGAGTCTGACCCCATCACTTGCTTGGTTATAGCCACCTGGTGCAAATCGGTCACCGACCACATCCCCCTTACTTGAGTTGGCAATGCCGCCCATATCGCGCAAGGCAGTCAATAAACTACTCGATTTTTCAGCCGCACGTTTCCCAGCACTTTGCGCATCAAATAACTCAGGGAAGTGTTGCCCCAAAAGAAATAGGGTCAGACTCGAATTATCCCGTCCCCATGTATTCGCTAATTCAGCTCGCACAACATTGCCATCCTAAATTTACTTCATCAAAAATATCGTTGCCAAGCCTAGAAAAATAAAGAAGCCGCCGCTGTCGGTGATGGCGGTGAGCAGCACGCTAGAGCCGATGGCGGGGTCGCGACCGAGGCGGTGCATGGCGAGGGGAATCAGCAAACCAACCAGCGCGCCAGCAATTAAGTTCAGCAACATCGCGCTCATCATCACCACGCTCAGTGCGGTGTTGTGATACAAAAAGTACGCGAACAAACCCGCCACGCCGCCCCACACTAAGCCATTCAAGCCGCTAATCGCCAGCTCTTTGAACAGCAAGCGACCCGCGTTGCCTTGGGTGATTTGCCCTAAAGCTAAAGAGCGAATAATGATGGTGGTAGTTTGGTTGGCGGAGTTGCCCGCAATGCCAGCAACGATGGGCATCAGCGCGGCGAGGGCGACAAATTTTTCGATGGTGCCTTCAAAATTGCCGATGACGCGTGAGGCAAAAAATGCCGTGCATAAATTTAAGCCCAACCATACCCAGCGGTTTTTTGCTGACTTCCACACCGACGCGAACACGTCTTCTTCTTCTAACAACCCCGCTTGATTGAGCAAATCGCTTTCCGATTCGGTACGCACAAAATCCAACACCACGTTGACCGTGACGCGCCCGACTAATTTGCCGTCTTCATCCACCACGGGGGCGGACACTAAGTCGTAACGCTCGAACGCTAATGCGGCTTGCGCGGCTTTTTCATCGGTGTGTAGTTTGATGATGTCGGTGCGCATCAAGCTGCTGACGATGACTTCGGGTTCGTTGACCACGATGCTGTTTAAGGACAGCACGCCTTTGAGGTGTTCGTCGCGATCGACCACAAAAATTTGATCGGTGTGATCGGGCAGTTCGTCAAAGCGGCGCAGATAGCGCGACACCACTTCTAAGCTGACATCGTCACGAATATGCACCATGTTGAAATCCATCAACGCGCCGACCGAATCCTCGGAGTAGGTCATCGCCGAGCGCAGTTGTTCGCGTTCTTCAACCGACAAAGACTTGAACACATCGCGCATCACGTTTTGCGGCAAATCGGGGGCTAAGTCGGCGATTTCGTCGGTGTCGAGTTGCCCCGCTGCCGCGCTTAATTCTTCGCGATTCATGGTCGCAATCAGCGATTCGCGCACCGCATCGGAGACTTCAATCAGAATCTCACCATCGCGATCCGACTTGACTAAATCCCATACCAACAAGCGTTGCTCAATCGGCAAGGCTTCCAAAATATAGGCGATGTCGGCTGCGTGTAAGCCGTCCAGTTTGCTGCGTAGCAAGGTGAGATGTTGCTTATGCAGCAAGCGATCAATCAGCTCGTGCCGCTCGGCGCGGGGAATCATTTCTTTGTGCGCAACCTCTTCAACTAAAGCGTGCTTCGCCAGCAAAGCCTCGACCTGTTTGAGGTGAGTTTGCACGTTGTCGCTATAGTGAGGATTTTGTGGTTCGGTCATGGCGAGAGGGGTTTTTGAGCGCGGCGCATTGTAAAGAAATAATGCCCTCTAGGCGCAGCTATTTAAGCGGGGTGAGTGCGGCGATAAATGCCGCTAGCGGCAGCGGCCTGCCGAACCAATAACCTTGAAAAACATGGCAGCCGTGCGCTTCTAAAAAATCACGTTGCTCTGCGGTTTCTACGCCTTCGGCAATCACGTTTAAGCCCAGCGCATCCGACATGGAAATAATTGTTTTGACGATGACCGCATCGTTCGCATCGGTGGTGATGTCGCGCACAAACGATTGGTCAATTTTGATTTGGTCTAGTGGCAAGCGTTTCAAATACTGCAAGGATGAATGCCCTGTGCCGAAATCATCCAGCGAAAAACGGATGCCTAATAATTGCAGCGCGCGCATCTTGTTAATCGAGTCTTCGATGTTTTCCAGCACCGCGCTTTCGGTCAGTTCGAGCTTGAGTTGTGAGGCTTTAGTGCCTGTGTCGAGCAAGATTTTTTGTACTTGCGCGACACAGTTGGCGGCTTGTAATTGTTTGGCACTGACGTTCACCGCCAACACTAAATCGCGTAGCTGCACTGATTTTTGCCAAACTTTGAGTTGCGCGCAGGCTTGTTCTAACACCCATAAACCTAGGGGCAAGATGAGTCCCGTTTCTTCGCTTAAGGGAATAAATTCGGCGGGCGAAATCATGCCGCGTTGCGGATGCGGCCAACGCACTAACACCTCCGCGCCGACCGCGCGTGCTTGGCTATCGACCTGCACTTGATAATACAAAGTGAATTGTTGCTGCTCGATGGCGAGACGTAATTGTTGTTCTAATTCGTGGCGTGCGGCGAGGGTGCTTTGCAAGGCGGGGTTATAAAATTTGACGGTATCGCGCCCCGCTTTTTTTGCCGCATCCATTGCAGATTTAGCTTGTTTTAATAATTCATCGGGCGACTCTTTATCGCCATTAAATAGCGCGATACCGATAGAGGCGGAGATGCGTATTGCTTGCTCGTTAATGACGAAGGGTTTCTTTAACAGCGTGTTGACCTGCTGCGCCAATAGGTCGGCTAATTCGGCGGCACTCGCAAGATTTGGGCTGCCAGGCTCTAGCAGCAGCACAAATACATCACCGCCCAAACAAGCCAAGGTGTGATTGCTGTGTTGCATCGCGCGTAAACGTTGCGCGACGGCGATGAGCAAGGCATCCCCGACGACGGCCTTGAGTGATTTGAAGTGGTCTAGATCAATCACCAGTAGTGCGCCAAAGTGATGCGTGTGCTGAGTCAAACAGCGTTGCAATTCTTTGAGCAAAGCGCGTCGATTGGGCAGTTGCGTGAGCGCGTCGTAGTAGGTGAGTTGGTGCAGCGATTGTTCGGCCAGCTTGCGTTCGCTAATGTCGCGGCACGAGCCGTACAGCAAGCCATTCGGCATTTTGACCAAATTTAATTCCATCGGGATTTTCTGTCCCGTTTGGCTGATGATGCGAATTTCCATTAACTCGCGCACGCCTACGTCAACTACGCTGGCTAAGCGTTGCGCATATACCGCACGCCATTCTTCAGGCGAAATATCCAGTACCGTCATACGCAATAATGCTGCTTCGCTATAGCCTAAAATTTTCACCGCATTGTCATTCACAAACACAATGCGTCCATCCGCTTCAGTGATGAAAACGACTTCAGGGGCGTAACGCAAAATCTCTAAATCAGGACGAGCAAGCGAGTTCATGGCAGCATGGTTAGGGCAAGGACAAGGGTTGGAGTTTAACAAACTCTACAGAGTGCCTTGGGCTGGAAAATAGCTAGGTATTAAGGAATATCGGCATCTGCCATGCGCCCCAAAATGATGTTGGTTTTTTGCGTTAAACCTGCCGCCTCGCGATGCTTATCGTAGTAGCGCGGATTGGGCACCATCGCAGCGAGTTTGGCGGCTTGATAGGGCGACAGTTGCGCGGCACTGATTTGATAATAATGACGCGCCGCCGATTCCGCACCGAACACGCCGTCGCCCCACTCGATGCTGTTCAAATAAATTTCCAGAATGCGCTGCTTGTCCATCACCGCCTCTAACATCAAGGTAATCAAGGCTTCTTCCGCCTTGCGCCAGGGGGTGCGTTTGCTGGAGAGAAATAAATTTTTCGCCAGCTGCTGACTAATCGTCGAGCCACCCGCGACGATTTTGCCGCGCTTGATATTTTTCTCGTAAGCCTTCTGGATGCCGTCCCAATCGAAGCCCTCGTGATCGACAAACTTGGCATCTTCCGAGGCGATTAAGGCGCGCTTGAGATGATTAGAAATTTTGGCGTAATCCACCCATTGATGTTGCAGCGCGGCAGCGGGATTTTTATCCTGCATCAGCTCCAAACGTGAGTCCATAAACGCACTGCTGTCGGGATTAAATTTTGTCCACCAACACAGCTGCGCAAACAACCACACTTGATACAAAAGTATCAGCGCGATGCCGAGCAACACCGCGTGCCACAGCCAACTCCACAGTTTTTTCATCGCGCGCGCAACGCCGCGATGACGGGGGCGGTGGCGGGACGCACGCCGCGCCAGATGAAAAACGCTTCCGCCGCCTGTTCTACCAACATGCCTAAGCCATCCGCGACTTGCGCGCCGTGCTGTTTAGCGAACTGCATAAATGGTGTTGCGCGTCCGTACATCATGTCGTAGGCGAGTGCGTGGGGGGCGAAGCTGGCGGGGAGTGGCGCGAGTTCATCGCTTAAACCGCTGGACGTGGCGTTGATGATTACGTCGAATGGCAAGCCCGTTAAATCTTCATACGCATAGGCTTTGATGTTGCCGTGTGGCGCGAAATTGGCAGCCAGTTGCTGGGCTTTTACGACGGTACGATTCACCACACTCAGCGCGCAGCCCGTCATTAACAAAGGCAACGCCACGCCATACGCCGCCCCGCCCGCGCCCATCAGCAATACGCGTTTGCCGCGCAAACTCACGTTCAAATTTTGCTCAATGTCGCGCACTAAGCCTGCCCCGTCGGTGTTGTCGGCAATTATCTGTTCAGCTGCAAAAACCAGTGTGTTGGCGGCACGAGCGGTGACGGCGCGCGGCTGTTTTTCACTGGCTAATTCAAACGCTTCAAACTTAAACGGCACGGTTACGTTGCAGCCCTTGTAACCCTCATTACGCAAGCGTTGTATGGTCGCGGCAAAGCCGTCCAGTGGAGCTGCGATTTTTTCATAGCTCATGTCTTCGCCTGTTTGTGCGGCAAACATTTGATGTATCAGCGGCGATTTGCTGTGATTGATGGGATTGCCGATAACGGCGTAACGGTCGGTCATGGGGGCGGTCAGTCGTTAGCGATTAGTCGCTAGTGGCTAGTTGATTTAACTAATGACTAGCGGCTAATTACTTTGTTCAATTTTTAAGGGCGCGCATTGTAATCAAAATCACGCCACCCACCGTTGCCATCGCCCACACAATTGCCGCACCTGCGGGTAAATCGAAGCTGGCCGATAGCAGCAGCCCTGTCGCGTAGCCTGTGATGCCCACCATGCCAGCGAAAAACAGGCGGTGACGGATGAGGCGATAGGTCGCGAGGGCAGGCACAATCAGGCTGGCGAACACTAAATACACGCCGACGAGTTGCACCGAAGCGGTGACGGCGAGTGCGAATAAAGCGTAAAAGCTGTGCTGTTGCAAACGTGCGGGTAAGCAGCGTAAAGCTAATAGCAGCAAGCTAGTCAAGGCAGCGGTGGCGATTAACTGCGCGTTGCTGACCCACAAAATTTGTCCGACCAATAAATCTTTGAGATGCTCGCCCGCATGGACATCGCGGCTCATCAACAACACCCCCGCGCTCGCTGCCAACACAAACGTCAGCCCGATACACGCCTCTTTCACGTCGTTAAAGCGCGCTTCGATAAACGTCAGCAAAGCCGCTCCGCACAAGGCACTTAAGGCGGCGATAAGCTGCACTAAAACAGGCTGGTCAGTGAGTTCAAATAGTCCCGCGATGACGATGCCTAAGCCCGCGATTTGTGCCACGGCAAGGTCAGCAAAAATCACTCCGCGTTGCAATACTTTGATGCCCAGCGGAATGTGCGTAGCAAGCACCAACAAGCCCGCAATCAAGGCGGGAATCAGGATGGAAAGTTCGAGCGTGTTCATTTCAGCCCCGCCAACAATCGCGCAATCGTGTCGTCAAACAAAGTGAATAAATCCGTCGCTTGCGGCGTGCCTCCCACGGTGTAGGGCAACATCACCGCCGATATTTTGGCGCGTTGCGCAATCCATTCCGAGGGGCGCGCATCTTGGTAGGCGGCGCGGATGACGACTTTGGCAGGGTGTGTTTGCAATTCAGCCAGCACCGCGCCCAAGTGCGACGCGCTCGGTTCCATACCGGGCTTGGGTTCGAGTTCGGCGACTTGTTGCAAACCTAGCCAGTTGTTCAAATAAGGAAAGCCTCGATGCTGCACCATGACAGGCAAACCTTTGAGCGGCGCGGCTTGTTTTTCCCAACGCACAATCGCGGCGCGCCATTGCTGGGTAAAGGCTGCGAGGTGTTGCTGATATTGCGCGGCGTTGCCCGCATCAAGCTGAATCAAACGTTTGCTTAACGCCTCGGCGATGGGCAAAAAGTTACGCGCATCGGTTTGAATATGTGGATTGCCGCCCGCGTGCACATCGCCATCGGCGCGATTCAAACGGCTAGGGATTTCCAACATTTTTACAAATTCCGCTGCTTCAAAATTCCCCAAGCTGCCCGCCGCCACAGCAGTGTTGCCCGACTCGCGCAACACCACAGGCAGCCACGCCATCTCCAGCTCTGCGCCTGTGCAAACCACCAAATTGGCGCGGCGCGCTTGGGCGATTAAGCTCGGACGCGCTTCGACGCGATGCGGGTCTTGCAAGGCCGTCGTCGCGGTATAAATGCGCGCTTGCTCGCCCGCCAGTTGTTGAGTGAGTGCTGCCCATTCGGGTTCGCAAGCGAACACATTGAGCGCGGCGTGGGTGGGGTTGCTAATAAGAATTGCAAATAATGTGTAAATAATTTTTTTCATGATTTTTCCTTAACGAAGTACATCGTTATAAATTTTTTCCCGCGTGACGAATGGCTCGTACACGCAGCAGGGATAAGGGTCGTGGTGTGGCAGGACAGTTGTTAATACTGGTGCGCACCGTGTGCTCCTAAACTCATCAGGTATTGCACAAAAATCTGATTGTCAGGCTGCCCTTGTCGCGTCAGGTCGCGCGCGACTTGCAGGCGTAAACGCGAAAATTCGCTGGGGCTGTAATCCAACATCCACGAGGTGCGTGTGGGGTTGTAGGCATCGTTGCTAATGACGTTGGCTAGATTCGCCGCACCGACATTTGCCCTGCCCGCGTTCATGCGGTCATAGCGTAAACCCGTGCGCCAGTGCGGCATAAATTGCGCCACGCTTTGCATATACCAACCGTTTTGCGTGTTGCTATAAGTGTCGCTGACGTTGGCTGCGGCGGTGTCATACGTCAAGTTGCCGTTTTCTTTGCGCTGGAAAAATTCACCTTGCAACTTGACGTATTTGTCACGGATGTTGCCGTTGGGTGAGTACTTCCACACAAAATCTAAGCCTGCCGTTTGGCTGTTGCCGCTAAAACTATTGGTCACGCCGCCCACTGTACCGAGCAAATCTGGCACGTTCAAACTCTGCGCATTTTGGCGTTGCGTTTGATACAGCGATGCGCCCGCGCGCCAGCTATGTGCGATGCCAATATCGTCCGCGACATGCGCAAATAAAGCGGCCGCCCCCGCACCGTTACGGTTGGTGTCGGTGGCGGGAAAGCTGCGTCCGCGTCCGACTTCTGCACCCAGTTCGACAAAAGTTGCAGTGGGCGCGAGCCATTTAAGTTGCACGCCGTCTTCGCCGATTTGGTTGTTCCACAAACTCGCATACACCAAAGGTTGATCGACGAAATCCCAAGCGTGCGCGTGTTGCTCATTGAGATAGCCGAGACCTGAAAAGAAGCGACCGAATTTCACATTCAGTCCGTTGCCCAACGCGCTGCTTTGAATAAAAGCGTTCTCCACCGTGATGCCGCCCGCCGGCGCAAGTGCCATGGTGGCAACGCCGCGATAGTCAGGGTCGATGTCAGCGGAAATGCCGAGTTCAGATTCGCCCAGATTAAAGCCTTGCGGATGACCTAGATTGGCGGCCATCGCAAAACCCGTGGCAGGAATAGCGGGGTCGCGCGATAGCTTGGCGTAAGTGCCGCCCAAAATCAGCGACACGGCGGGGTTGAAGGCGTTAGCACTCGCGGCGGGCGCGGCAGTTTTAGCGTCAGTTTGATTGATACGTTCCGCGAGTTGCCTTACTTCATTGCGCAAGGTTTGTATTTCGGCATCGCTGGCGGCATAAGCGGGATGGATAAACGGCACGAATAGCGCGGCAACCGCCACGCTCAGAAATTTCTGATTGAACATTTTTTGACTCCACATAAAGCAATAAAAATCCTCACGATGATTATCGCGAGGAAGTTGAATAAGCGTTATGCGGAGTAAGGCGGAGCGCGCGCGGCAAAGGCGACAAAAGCGTCGCTGGCGTGAGTGGTGAAGTAATGCGAAGCGGGGGTGAAATGCGTGTCGCTGCTGACAAATACGATGTCGCTACTTGCGACTGCCGCACCGATTTGCGCATACGCCGCGCACAAATCGCAATGCTTATCGTGCGGCAGCGATTGTTCCGAATTTTGCTCCGCCAGCGCGTGTGAAATGCCATGCGTCAAGCCGCCTAACTGCGCGAACAGTAAGGCGGTGACGAGCAGAGTGCGAGGGAGTAGGGAGCGAAACATGGCGCGCACTATAGAGGCAAAATTAAATTCTGCAAAACATTGGCGGCGCAGTTACAACGGATGACGCGCCAAATACACCACGCCTAACGCCAGCGGAGCTGTCATCACACTGAGCACTAAACTTTGCAACAGTGCTGCCATTTTTGGCAAGGGCATCACCCACGCCAGCAGTGGAATCGCCACCATTAAGGGCAAGCAATACCAAGGCAAATGTCCTGCCACTAAGGCTACGCAGGCAATCACGCCTAGCACTAAACTGGCGGGCAAAGTGAAGCCGCGCTCAGCGGCTAAGGCTTGATTGCTCACCATCTGTATCAGCAAATGCGCTGCCGCCGCGCAGCCCATACTCAAGGCAAATTCGCCGTATAAAGTTGAGCTGCTCCATACCGCGATGCCCGTGCTTAAACCTAGTGCTGTCGCGGCGTTAGCGGCGCGTATCGGTGCGTCAATTAAATTGTCCATGCCCCACACCAGCAAGCCGACAAAACCCGCGCTGCCCGCCAACAACATCAGCATTTTGAGTGGCGCGTGCTGCTGTACTAACGGCCACAGCAACACCAGCGCAATCACCACGCCCGCCAAGGGCAGCAAGGCATTCAACCACGGCCAGTCGATTAAGCTAAACAACACGCCGAGCAAGCTCGCCGCCAGTGCCGTGTAAATAATTTGCTGCGTGAGGGTGAGTGGGTGCAGCGCGAAACTTGCAACTAAAAACACCGTCAGCGCAAAGCCTGCGATCAGTGCCAAGCCGCTTAAACGCAGACGCAGCAAGAGTTCGGCGGCAAGTAGCGCAACTAAAAACGGGGCGGCAGCGGCGACAAAATAAGGATGGTGCAATAAGGTTTGCATCGCGAGACTCCTTTATAAAATTGATGCGGCGATTAAAAAAGTTGCGCATTTTAGCCGCTCTTCGCCTCTTGAAACTTTTTTCACCCGCCCCATCTAATCGCGACCCGTCAGGTACACTGCGCGGCAAATTTTTTTAAGGACAGACAACCATGAAACGTATCTTTTTATTTATTGTGACCAACTTGGCCGTGATGCTGGTGATTAACGTGACGCTGCGCTTGCTCGGCGTGGACAAAGTGCTGGATGCCAGCGGCGCGATCAACTTTAATAGCTTGCTAGTGATGTCGCTGGTGGTGGGCTTTTCGGGCTCGATTATTTCTTTGCTGATGTCGAAGTGGATGGCGAAGCGTTCGGTGAATGCGCAAGTCATTAGCAATCCTGCTGATCCAACCGAACGCTGGTTAGTCGATACGGTAAAACGTCAGGCGATGGCAGCGCAAATCGGTATGCCTGAAGTGGCGATTTACGAAGCCGATGATGTCAACGCGTTTGCCACCGGTTGGAATAAAAACAACGCGCTGGTGGCGGTCAGTCGCGGTCTGTTGGACAACATGAGTAAGGACGAAGTCGAAGCCGTGTTGGCGCATGAAATCAGCCACGTTGCCAATGGCGACATGATTACCCTGACCTTGATACAAGGCGTGGTGAACACCTTTGTGTTTATGTTCGCGAAATTATTTGGCATTTTTGTGGATAGAGTTTTGCTCAAACACGACGGTCGCGACGGCCCTGGCATCGGTTCGTTCGTCGCCGAAATGGTGGCGCAATTAGTGTTGGGGGTGTTAGCGAGCATCATCGTGATGTGGTTTTCGCGTCATCGCGAATTCCGTGCCGATGCAGGCGGTGCATCGTTAGCGGGACGCGAAAAAATGATTGCTGCGTTGGAACGTCTGAAGATGAATCACGAGCAAGCCAGCTTGCCGAAAGACATGGCGGCATCGGGTATTTCGGGGGGCAGCGCGATGAAATTATTTATGACCCATCCACCTTTGGAAGAACGTATCGCAGCGTTACGCGCCGCACGTTAAGTTTCATTCGCCATAAAAAAAGCCTGCGTTTGCAGGCTTTTTTTATGGCTCCTTGCCTAACTCAAGGCGCGACGGGTGGTGCGGCTTCTGGTGTCGCGACAGGGTCATCTGGCATGTCATCGCCGCCATCATCATATTTTTGCTTAGGCGGATCGCCGTCATAGACTAAAGACTGGCGGCGTTCTAAATAGGCGTTACGCAAAAAGTCGTAGCGATCTAAGCCCGTGTCATCGAGGAATTTTTCAGCAGCGAGGAAGCTGGCGCGCACGTCCACAATTTTTACGCCATAAGCACTATTGCGTGCGGTGACGGGTTTGATTTGCTTCATTTGGCTCGGCACGGTATCGACGGCTATGCCAACGCTATCGCGCACTGAGCTCGGCCCCAACAGCGGCAACATTAAGTAAGGACCGCTCGGCACACCCCAGTAGCCCAAGGTTTGCCCAAAATCTTCGTGATGTTTTTCTAAACGGGTGGTGATTTCGAGCAAGCCGAATACGCCAAAAGTGGAGTTAAACACCACCCGCGTTGCATCGGAAAAAGCCTGTTTGAATTTGAGCTGCAACAAGTCGTTGGCAGTGACGACCACATCATCCAAATTGGAAAAGAAGTTATGCACCATGATTTTGCCGAGCTTAGGCACCGCGTAGTCGTAGCCTTTTGCCAGTGGCTTGAGCGCGATTTTGTCCACTCCTTCGTTCAAACTAAATACGCCACGATTAAACGACTCAAATGGGTCGGAGGGATTGGGATTTTTGACGCTGGCGCAGGCCGTTAAGCTCATCGCCAGCAACATCAGGGGCAGATTAAATAAACGCATAACAGTATTAAAGTGAATTAAATAGGATGGGCGGGCGGCTGTAACTCGCCTTCGTGCAGGGTGAATTTCCCCGTTTTCGCTTCCGCAAAAAAATGTTCCAAGCTGTAGCGCACGGGGCGAAATGCCAGTTCATGCCAAGGAATTTCCGCTTCGGAAAACAGCTTAACTTCTAGGCTTTCCACGCCTGCGGCGTAGTCTAAATCGAGCAAAGTAGCGCGGAACACTAAATGCACTTGAGCGATGTAAGGCAGGCTGTACATGGCATACAAGCCATCGAGCTGAATGCGCGCGCCCGCTTCTTCTAAAGTTTCGCGTATCGCGGCTTCGCCCGTCGATTCGCCGTTTTCCATAAAGCCACCGGGCAATGTCCACATCCCATAGCGCGGCTCAATGGCACGTCGGCACAGCAAAATTTTGTCTTGCCAAACGGGAATCGCAGCAATGACTAATTTAGGATTTTCGTAATGAACGATGTCGCACTCTGTGCAGACATGGCGCGCGCGACTGTCGTCATGCGGGATGCGCAATTCAACGGTTGCGCCACAGGCGTTGCAGAATTTCATTTCCAGAACTGCCACCAAGATTTTTTGCCGCTGGCTAACACCGTGGCACTCGTCGCGCCGCCATTTGCGTCTAACACGCGCTGCGCATCGTCACGCAAAGTCGTCATGCCTTGTGCGTCATAGGCTTTCACCATAATCAGCAGCGCGTCACGGCTGGCGGGGGTTTCTGGGTAGAGCGTGAGGATGTCTTGAGCACGGCTCACGGCGGCGAGATTCGCGCCACGGCGCAAATAAAAATCGGCAATCAGCAGCTCATGCTTGGCTAAAGCATTCGCCAAAAACTGCATCCGCAAACGCGCATCGGGTGCGTATTGGCTGGTCGGATAACGCGCCAACAATTCTTTGAAGGCGTTAAACGAGTCTTGCGGCATGATGGTTTCGTGCTGGCTGATGTCCGTGCCGCTGAGCGATTTTAACGCGCTATCTTCAGCGGTAAAGTTCGCCAAGCCTTTCAAGTACCAAGCGTAATCAACGCGTGGATTGTTTGGGAATTCTTTAATAAAGCGGTCACACGCGACAATGGCGGGGTCGGGTTCGCCTTGTTTGATATAGGCGTACGCCATTTCTAATAAAGCGGTTTGCGAATAGCTACCGTAGGGATAGCGCGATTGCAATTTTTCGTATTGTTTAATCGCGCCGTCATAGGCTTTATCGTCTAATTTCGCCTTGGCAGCGGTATAGAGTTGCTCGGCGGAGGCGTTCTTTTGTTTATCTTCTTCGGGGAGGGAGCTACAAGCAGCTAACGTGACTAACAGGAATGCAGTTAAAATGTGGCGCATGACTAATCCAGAAAAAAATTTGCGCGATTATAGCGTAAACCCCGAAGCTCCTTTGACCTCCCATCCAGACATTCAGCAGCGCGTCGTCCCAGACGAATACGCAGGCTTGCGTCTCGACCAAGCCTTAGTGAAATTTTTCCCTGAGTATTCGCGCAGCCGCTTGCAAGAGTGGGTGGTGCAACAGCAAGTGCTGGTGAACGGCGCGCCCTCGCTCAGCAAAGAAAAAGTGTGGGGCGGCGAAAAAATTAGCGTCAACCCGCAAGCCAACATCGCCGAACAACCCTATATCGCCGAAGACATTCAGCTCGACATCGTGTTTGAAGACGACGATTTAATCGTCATCAACAAGCCCGTCGGTTTGGTCGTCCATCCGGGCAGCGGCAACTGGGAAGGCACGTTGCTCAACGCCTTGCTGCATTACGCGCCGCAGCTCAAAGACGTGCCGCGCGCGGGCATAGTCCATCGTTTAGATAAAGACACCAGTGGCTTGATGGTGGTGGCGAAGACCTTGATTGCGCAAACCGCGCTGGTGCGCCAGTTGCAAGATCGCAGTGTGAAACGCGAATACTTAGCGTTGGTGTGGGGAGAAATTGCGCGCGGCGGCACAGTCGATGCCGACATCGACCGTCATCCGAGCAATCGCGTCAAAATGGCGGTAGTCGAAGGCGGCAAACCGGCCGTCACGCACTATGTTGTGGAACGACAATTCCCTAGCTGCACCTTGCTGCGCTGTCGTTTAGAAACAGGGCGCACCCATCAAATTCGCGTCCACATGGCGCACCTCAAACATCCGCTAATCGGCGACTCGGTGTATATCCAAGGCGGACAAAAATGCGTGGTCTATTTGCGCACGGTGTTGAACAGCTTCCCGCGCCAAGCCTTGCACGCCACGCGTTTGGCGTTAGAACATCCCAGCACAGGCGAAGCAATGGAATGGCATGTGCCTATGCCGCAAGATATGCAAAATTTATTGCGCGAAGTGCAGCGCGAAGTTAAAGCAGCAGAGGCGGGTAGCGAGTAGAGGCCGAATTTAGCAACGACTTGTGGCTTGCCACTTAGTCGATGCTTATGCAGAGCACATCGGACGATAGCTACCCTCCAATCCTGAATCTACCTCTCTCGTGAACATCCCCGTCATCATTCCCGATTGGCCAGCCCCCGCAAATGTGCGCGCACTGCAAACCACGCGCAGCGGCGGCATTAGTAGCGCGCCCTATCACAGCCTCAATCTGGGCACGCATGTTGGCGATGCGCCGCTGGTGGTGGCGCGTAATCGCAACGCACTCAACACCCTGCTGCCCAGCGAACCCGTGTGGCTGGAGCAAGTACACGGCACACGCGTAGCCCATGCCGATGCCGCCAACTGTCGTGAAATTGCCGATGCGTGCATCGCCACCCAAGGCGGCGCGGTATGCGTGGTGATGACCGCAGATTGCCTGCCGATTTTGCTGTGCGACACACTCGGCACGGTGGTCGCGGCGGTTCATGCGGGTTGGCGTGGCTTGGCGGCGGGTGTGATTGAAGCGACCGTGAGTGCGATGCAAACGACTGCACATGAAAATTTATCAAAGAAAAATCTTGCACGCGAAAACGCCGCTCAATCCTTGCAAATTATGGCGTGGCTAGGTCCTGCAATTAGCCAAACCGCCTTTGAAGTCGGCGCAGAAGTACGCGAAATTTTCGTCGCACAAAATCCCGCAAATGCCGCTGCTTTCACGCCCTCGCCCCCACACGGAGAGGTTCAGCCTGTCCTGAATCTGTCGAAGGAGAGTGAGGGGACGAGTGCGGAGTGCAGCGCACCCGAAAAATTCCACGCCGACCTGTACGCCTTATCCCGCCTACGTTTGCAAGCCTTAGGCATTACGCAAATCTATGGTGGCGATCGCTGCACCTACCGCGAATCCGACAGCTTTTTTTCCTACCGCCGCGATGGTGTGACAGGACGTATGGCAACGTTTATTTGGCTGGAATAAGATTCGCAATAACGGGATAAATCTCATCACGAGATACTCAACGGCAAGAATCGATCGCTCTTATTTCACGTTCCAATTCTGGAATATCTCGTTCAAACGTTTTCCATATCACATCAAGGTCAACCGAAAAGTAGCCATGCGCCACCCGATTACGCATCAAATAAACGTCCGCCCAAGGAACGTTATGATATTGCGCAGCAAGCTCTGGGTGATATTTCTCAATATTTCGTGCCGCCTCGCCAATGATTTCGATATTACGAATCACGGCATCTTGAATGAGTTCGCTTTGCCTAAAAACGATTTCGTCTGTCTCTTTGGTATAAGTGTTGAGGCGTTTAATTGCTTGAAGAATATGCTCAAGAAAGTCAAAGAATTCGCGTTTGTTTGGGTGGTTACTGGGCAACAAAAAAAACGCCACCACTTCTGAAGTCCTGTTGTTTATTGAAGCTCAATCCATCTGATTAAAAAATGACAACCTTCCTTTACGCCATGCTCCGCGCCGCTGTGCGCTTTTTTGCCAACATCCTTATCAACAAAATTCGTGGATAACTGCCAAAGAAAAAGCCCTCCGAAGAGGGCTTAGTTTTAAGCAGTTGCATATCGTCGAATATCAACCTCAACCCCTCGTTTTGCGACTTGGTCGGCTTGTTCTAATAAAGATTTCGTGGTTTCTGCGTTGTAAAAGGCTTCGCCGCAATTATTGCAAATTCCAGCAGGCACGCATTTGAACATCACGGTAGAACCCGCTCGCTCTAATGTGATACTGGCAACACCATTAACCATTTCACCATGTTTACAAATAGGGCATTTCATTTTGTTCTCCTTGTTTTCATATCGCTTAGCCAAATTTCTGGGTTTGGTTCATAGGTTGTAATGACCATTTTCACTGCATCTTCTTCGCTGACTGAATAGACAATGTGTATCGCTTTACCGTGTATCCGTGCTAAAACTAAAACGCTCGGATAAGGCGTGTCTTCAGGATAGTTTTTAATTACCTCACCTTCATTAATTGCTTGTTCAATTTCAGGCTCAGTAATTCCTCTTTCGTGCATGCTCTGTAATGCATGTTGCCGATAGATTATTTTCATGCTTCGCTTAGTTTAATTCCTTTCTTCGTAACGTAGCTGAAAAACCCAAAAGAAGCTGTTCTGGCGCACTTATTTTGCGCGCCGTCTTAAAAACCCTTCACCCAGCCTTAAACCAGTCCGTCGCGCCCTTTTTGACTTCTTCCAAGATGCGCAACACCACGCCCGCCGCATCCACAAACGGAAGCCACGGCTGCCGCTCTTTGAACTCCGTGCCTTTCATGTATTTGCATTTGGTTTTCATCGCATCACTCCTAGATTGAGAGCCCGCTTTTGATTTCTTCGCGGTGCAGACTTGCGCTCCGTCTATCTGCTTCGCTCCTGAGTTGTTTCGCCCTGCGACATCAGCCCAAACGCACCGCCTTGCTCGGATTTCTTGAGACACTGGAATAACGCCTTACCCCTTATCCTTGAAGAATTAAGCAACTCGCAGCGAGACCGCCGCGTTACCGATTGCCTGCGCTATAATCCGCGCCCTTTTGATTGCCTGAAATTCCCATGAGTGTTTTGTTGTGGATTGTTGCTGCCAGCTTTTTAGGCGGCGCGTTGAGCGTTGTGTGCGCCGCCTTATTCGCGCTGAACGCCCGCGCCCATTGGGTGAACGGCTTGGTGAGTTACGCTATCGGCGCGTTGTTGGGCGCGGTTTTTTTAGATATCCTGCCCGAGGCGATGCGTTTGAGCGGCAACTTTGCGGCGGTGAGTGGCACGATTTTGCTGGGGATTTTGCTGTTCTTCACGCTAGAAAAATTGCTCATCTGGCGGCATTGTCATCACGACCATTGCGAAGCGCACGAGTCACATAGCAGTCACGCGCATGGGCGCAGCGGTATGATGATTATCGTCGGTGATACTTTTCATAATTTTGTCGATGGGGTGATTATCGCGGCGGCATTTATGACCGATATTCATCTAGGCATCGTCACTTCATTAGCCATTATCGCGCATGAGATTCCGCAAGAGGTCGGCGACTTTATGATTTTGCTGCATTCCGGTTACAGCAAAGCCCAAGCCTTGATGCTGAATTTGGTGTCCAGTTTGGCGACTTTGCTAGGCGGGATTTTGGCGTACTTCGCCTTGCAATCCATGCAGCACGCCGTGCCAATTTTATTGGCGTTGGCAGCAGCCAGCATGATTTACGTCGCGGTCGCTGACTTGATTCCAGGCTTACATAAACGCACGCAATTACGCGACACCATTGAGCAAGTGGTGCTCATCGCGCTAGGCGTGTCCTCGATATTTTTCGTCAACTTAATGGTTGGCATGTAACACAGAAAGCCAGTTATGAATGAGAAACAAGCCATGAACGCGCCTAAAAAAATTCCGCAAGTTGGTTTTATTTCGCTCGGTTGCCCTAAGGCGACGGTGGATTCCGAACACATCCTGACGCGCTTGCGCGCCGAGGGTTATATGATTTCCAACAGCTATCAAGATGCCGACCTCGTGGTGGTGAACACCTGCGGTTTTATCGACAGCGCGGTGGCGGAATCATTGGATGCCATCGGCGAAGCCTTAGCCGAAAACGGCAAAGTGATTGTGACGGGATGCTTAGGCGCGAAAGAGGGCGTGGTGCAAACCGCACACCCCAGCGTACTGGCGGTAACGGGCCCACACGCCACCGATGAGGTGATGGCGGTAGTACATCAACATCTGCCCAAGCCGCACGACCCCTATATGGATTTAGTCCCCGCGCACGGCATTCGCCTCACGCCCAAACATTTTGCTTATTTGAAAATTTCCGAAGGTTGTAACCATCGTTGTACCTTCTGCATTATTCCGTCGATGCGCGGCGATTTAGTCAGCCGTCCCGTCGGTGAGGTGATGCAAGAAGCGCAAAGTTTGGTCAAGTCGGGCGTGAAAGAATTGTTGGTGATTTCGCAAGATACCAGCGCGTATGGCGTGGACATTAAGTATCGCACCGGCTTTTGGGACGGTCGCCCGCTCAAGACGCGTATGACCGAGTTAGCGGTCGCACTCGGCGATCTGGGCGTATGGGTGCGCTTGCATTATGTCTATCCCTATCCGCACGTGGACGAGGTGATTCCCTACATGGCGGCGGGCAAAATTTTGCCGTATCTGGATATACCGTTTCAGCACGCCAACCAGCGCATTCTAAAATTGATGAAACGTCCGGGTAATTCTGACGGCGTGTTGGCGCGTATTAAAAAATGGCGCGAGATTTGTCCTGACTTAACCCTGCGCAGTACTTTTATCGTTGGCTTCCCTGGCGAGACCGAAGCGGAGTTTGAAGAGCTGTTGGATTTTTTACGCGAAGCGCAATTAGATCGCGTTGGCGCGTTTAAGTATTCACCGGTCGAAGGCGCAGTCGCCAACGAGTTGCCCGACCATATTCATCCTGACATTCAAGAGCAACGCTTGGCACGTTTGATGGCGTTACAGGAAGAAATTAGCGCGGCGCGTTTAGCCAAAAAAATCGGTCGCACTATGCAGGTGTTGGTCGATGAGGTGGACGAGGAAGGCGCGGTGGCGCGTAGTGCCGCCGATGCTCCAGAAATCGACGGCTCAGTGTTTATCGAAAATGCCGCGCACTTGAAAGTCGGCGAGCTGGTCACGGTCAAAATTATTGATTCTGACGAGCATGATTTGTGGGCGGAGCTGGTTTAATTTGTCACACGGCGAGGCGAGAGTGGTGCGGATTTGTCTTACTTTGCCACTTGCACCGCTTCAATCACGACCCGTAATAAATCCAGTTCTTGCGCGTTACTAAGGCGTATCCCCGCCGCGACTTGACCTTGCTGATTGCTGGCTAAGTTGGCGATGAACAGCGGTGCAGTTTGCGCGGTGATGCGTTGGCTTGCCGCATCGAGTTTGACCACGCGCAGTTGCACACGCGCCAGCGTTGCCGAGGTCGGATTGGCAACCAGCGCATACACATTGCCTGCGGCATCATTACTTACTTCAAGCTGCAAATACTTGGCAGGGTTGCGCGGCAAATCAAGCTGCAACAAACGCGCACTGGATGACTGCCCTATGCCTGAATCGGAGCTGGCGGCGACTTGATAGTTTTGCATCGCCGCATTCACATCGCCGCGTCCTTCGGCGAGTTGCCCCAATAAATAATGGCTGGTCGCGGTGGGCAGCAAGGCGTTGCTGTGCGTGAGTGCTTTTTCCGCTTCGGCTTTGCGCCCTAAGTTGTTTAGCGCGATGCCGCTTTGCACATGCGGGCGGAAATAATCGGGCTGCATTTTGATGGCTTGGTTGTAAAAGCCCAACGCCGCTTGATTGTTTTTTTGCGCTAAAGAAACGTCGCCTAATAATTCTTGGAAACGTGCCTCGCGCGGCTCAATGGCAATTGCTTGCTTGGCAAGTGCAGCGGCTTTGTTGGGGTCGTTCGGCAGGCTATGCACGCCTTGGTCGTAGTCTTGATAAGCGGTCTTGGTCGCTTTCAAATGCCCGACTTTTTGCGCATAAATTTCGCGTCCCCATTCACCGCCTGCGCCTAACTCTGCAAGTGTGGCTTGGTTGTCGGCGACGCGCTGATCGGAAGGTGGATGGCTGGCGAACAAACCTTTGATAAAGTCACTTTTTTGTCCTTGGCTCAAACGCACAAAGATCTCTTGTAAGGTGACGGCGGCGCGCGGGTCGTAGCCCGCGCGTTTCATATACAGCATGCCGTATTTGTCCGCTTCCGATTCGTCGTCGCGACCAAATTTAGTTGAGATAAGTTGTGAGCTGAGTTGCGCGCCGCCCACCGCCAATTGTCCATAGCGAGTGTTCTGCGTTGCCGCTGCCGCGAGTACGCTCGCGCCTTGCAACAACATGCCGCTCTCCATGCTTTTCGCACCGTGCCGCGCCGCTGCGTGGACAATTTCGTGGCTCAACACAGCGGCTAATTCCGCCTCTGAATTGAGTTCATAAAGCAGTCCGCGATTGAAGGCAATTTTGCCGCCTGGCATCGCCCAAGCGTTTGGCACAGAGTCATTCAGCACCACAAATTCGTAAGGCAGTTTACGGTCGGATACGGCGGCGAGTTTGTTGCCCACGCTTTGCACATAAGCGGTGAGTTCAGGGTCGATGACGTAATCACCGCCTTGCTGTTGACGTGCAGGCACATAGTTTTGCTGCCCCATGGCAATTTCTTTTTCTTCGGAAACGAATTGCAACTCGTGTTTGTGTGTAACGGGATTCACCCCGCACGCACTCAACAAAATGGACGCAACGATAGTTAAAGAAATTGCACGCAACATTTTTAGCTCCTGTAATTAGCCCGCCAACTTCTGTTTCAACACCTCGTTCAACTGCGCTGGATTGGCTTTGCCTTGACTTGCCTTCATCGCCGCACCGACAAAAAATCCAAATAATTTATCTTTGCCGCTGCGATATTCCGCCACTTTTTCAGCGTTCGCCGCCATCACGTCATCCACGATTTTTTCAATCGCGCCGCTGTCGGAAACTTGCTTTAAGCCTTTAGCTTCGATAATGGCATCCGCCTCGCCGCCTTCGCTCCATAAGGCGCGGAACACTTCTTTCGCGCCGGAATTTGAAATCGTGCCGTCGGCAATCCGCGCCAACATCCCGCCGAATTGCGCCGCGTTGATTGGACATTGCGCGATGTCCAATCCGTCACGATTGAGCTGCGCGCTGAGTTCGCCGATTAGCCAGTTTGCAGAAAGTTTAGCCTGCGCTGCGCCGACTATGGATACGCTCGCATCAAAAAATTCTGCCATCTCACGCGAGCTGGTCAAACTGTTCGCGTCATAAGCCGACAAGCCAAATTCATTGGTGTAGCGCGCACGCTTAGTCGTTGGCAGCTCTGGCAGGGTGGCGCGCACTGTTTCTATCATCGCAGGCGTAATGTCCAGCGGCAACAAATCGGGATCGGGAAAATAACGGTAATCGTGCGCGTCTTCTTTGCTGCGCATCGCGCGTGTTTCGCCCGTGTCGGGGTTAAATAAAATCGTCGCTTGCTGAATTTTTCCGCCGCTTTCCAGCGTGTCGATTTGCCATTGCACCTCGTAATCTATGGCTTGTTGCATAAACTTAAACGAGTTCAAGTTTTTGATTTCGCGGCGTGTGCCTAGCGGCTCGCCGGGCTTGCGCACCGACACGTTCACGTCGCAACGGAACGAACCTTCTTGCATATTGCCGTCGCAAATGCCGATCCAGCGCACCACGGTGTGCAAGGCTTTAGCGTATGCCACGGCTTCAGCGGCGGAACACATATCTGGCTCGGAAACGATTTCCAGCAGCGGTGTGCCAGCGCGATTTAAGTCTATGCCAGTCAATCCTTGCGTCGCACCATGCACGGATTTACCCGCGTCTTCTTCCAAATGCGCGCGCGTGATGCGCACGGTTTTTTCGTAGGGTTTGGCGTTGCCCGACAAAGGTTCAACTTGTATCGTCAACGCGCCAGCTCCTACCACGGGCAGCTCCATTTGGCTGATTTGATAGCCCTTGGGTAAGTCAGGATAGAAATAATTTTTGCGCGCGAACACCGAGCGCGGCGCGATGTGCGCACCGACCGCAAGACCAAATTTAATCGCACGTTCCACAGCACCTTTATTCAACACGGGCAACACGCCTGGCAACGCGATACTCACCGCATCCGCTTGAGTGTTGGGTTCAGAGCCGAACGCGGTGGACGCGCCGGAAAAAATTTTAGTGTTGGTAGAAAGCTGGGTATGCACTTCCAGCCCGATAACGATTTCCCATTTCATTGCGATGTTCCTTTTGATTCGATGGTGGGGGCAATATGGCATGCGCCCTGATACATAAAGGGCGTATGCCTTACGCCCCTACGGTGGCTGGCACACGTTGATGCCAATCCGTCGCCATTTGATATTGATGCGCGACGTTTAACATCTGCGCTTCTTTGAAATAATCGCCGATGATTTGCAAGCCTACTGGCAGCCCATTTGCACCCGTGCCACAAGGAATCGACATACCCGGCAAGCCCGCCAGATTCACCGCGATGGTGTAGATGTCGGACAGATACATTTGTACGGGATCGTCGCCTTTTTCGCCGAGATTAAATGCGGTGGACGGGCTGGTGGGTCCCATGATGACATCGCACTGCTTGAAGGCTTCGACAAAATCTTGCGCGATGAGGCGGCGAATTTTTTGCGCTTGCAAATAGTAGGCATCGTAATAGCCGTGCGACAAAACATAGGTGCCGATCATAATGCGGCGTTTCACTTCTTCACCGAAACCTTGTGCGCGGGTCTTCTCGTACATATCGGTGAGGTCGGTGTAATCGGGGGCACGATAACCGTAACGCACCCCGTCAAAACGCGACAAATTGCTAGACGCTTCGGCGGGTGCAAGCACATAGTAAACGGGCACTGCCAGCTTGGCGTTGGGCAGGGAAATATCCACCACGACAGCCCCCAGTTTTTGATATTCGGTAACGGCGGCTTGCACACATTGAGCCACATCTTGCGATAAACCTGCCGCAAAAAATTCACGCGGCAAACCGATGCGCAAACCCTTTAGCGGCTTGCTTAAATCACGCGTGTAATCTTCTTTGTCGCGCGCCAAACTGGTGGAGTCGCGCGGGTCGTGTCCCGTCATCACGTTGAGCATCAAGCCCAAATCTTCCGCATTGCGGCCCATTGGCCCGGCCTGATCCAAACTAGAAGCGAAGGCGATCATGCCGTAGCGCGACACCGTGCCGTAAGTTGGCTTGATACCCGAAATGCCGCACAGCGCGGCAGGTTGGCGGATAGAGCCACCGGTGTCGGTGCCCGTCGCAGCGGCACATAAACGTGCAGCAACCGCACTTGCCGCGCCGCCCGAACTACCGCCCGGAACGGCTTTGATGTCCCACGGATTCCTCACTGGACCGAAGTAAGAAGTCTCATTCGACGAACCCATCGCGAATTCGTCCATATTGGTCTTGCCCAGATTCACCGCGCCCGCCGCGTTGAATTGCGTGATGACGTGCGCGTCGTAAGGCGAGATGAAATTGTCCAGCATCTTAGAGCCGCAAGTGGTGCGCCAGCCTTGCGCACAGAAAATGTCCTTCTGCGCGATGGGGATCCCTGTCAACGCTTGCGCTGTGCCATTTGCCAGCATGGCATCGGCACTGCGCGCCTGAGCTAGGCTTTTGTGAGCTTCCACGGTGACGTAGGCGTTCAACACGGGGTTATGCGTGGCGATACGATCCAAATAAAGCTGGGTCAGTTCGACGCTGGAGATTTTTTTGGCGCGCAGCGCATCGCCTTGTTGTTGCAGAGATAAATTCAGCATGATGGATTATTCGAGAACTTGAGGAACGAGGTATAAACCGTTTTCGACTTGTGGCGCAATGGCTTGGAAAGCCTCACGCTGATTACTTTCCGTTACCACATCAGGACGTAATTGCTGAGACAAATCTTGCGCGTGCGACATCGGTGCGATACCGTTGGTATCGACCGCTTGCATTTCGGCGATTAACTCGAAAATTCCAGACAGTTGGGTGCGGGCGGCTTCAATTTCGGTGGGGTTCATCGCTAACCGCGCGAGGCGGGCGATTTTTTGAACATCGGACGTGGTTAAAGACATAGCAAAAATGATGGTTGAAAATAAGTTCAATAGGTTATCATATTAGGGTTTACCCGCACACCACTTTGACGATAGGACACTTCATGCGCAGATTTTTTAACGACTACTTTTCTAATGATTTAGCGATTGATTTAGGCACCGCCAACACTTTAATTTGGTTGCGTGGACAAGGCATAGTTCTGAATGAGCCGTCGGTGGTGGCAATACGTCAAGAAGGCGGGCCAAACGGTAAAAAGGTCATTCAACAAGTCGGGATGGGCGCGAAGCAAATGTTGGGTCGCACGCCCGGCAATATCACCGCGATACGCCCGATGAAAGACGGCGTGATTGCCGACTTTACCGTCACCGAGCAAATGCTCAAGCAGTTCATCCGCAAAGTTTACAAAGCAGGTATTTTTAGTCCAAGTCCACGCATTGTGATTTGCGTGCCGTGCGGTTCGACCCAAGTTGAGCGTCGTGCGATTCGTGAATCCGCTATCAATGCGGGTGCGCGTCGCGTGGAGCTGATTGAAGAGCCGATGGCGGCGGCAATCGGTGCGGGTTTGCCCGTCGAGGAGGCGAGCGGTTCGATGGTGGTCGATATTGGTGGCGGTACGACTGAGGTCGGCGTGATGTCTTTGGGGGGGGCGGTGTATTCGGGTTCGGTGCGCGTCGGCGGTGATAAATTCGATGAGGCGATTATCAATTACATTCGTCGCAACTACGGCATGTTGATTGGTGAAACCACCGCTGAAGACATTAAGAAAACCATAGGCTCGGCGTTCCCAGGTTCGGAAGTGCGCGAGATGGAAGTCACTGGTCGTAACTTGGCAGAAGGTGTGCCGCGCAGCTTTACCATTTCTAGTAACGAAATTTTGGAAGCATTGACCGAGCCGCTTAACAGCATTGTCAGCGCGGTGAAAATTGCGCTGGAAAGAACCCCGCCCGAGCTGGGTTCGGACATTGCCAAAAAAGGCATGGTGTTGACGGGCGGCGGGGCGTTATTGCGTGATCTCGATCGCATGTTGATGGAAGAAACAGGCTTGCCAGTCTTGATTGCTGATGATCCTTTGACGTGTGTGGTACGCGGTTCGGGCATGGCACTGGATCACTTAGATAAATCTAGCAATATTTTCACGACTGAATAGTGAGAAGGTAAGTCGTTAGACGTTCGTTTTTAGTCGCTGCATTGATTTCTGCTCCCGTGAAGCTCATTGCTCCAACTAACGTTCGATAACTAGCGACTGCTCATCCCAATGATAGATAACACTCATTCATTTCGCTTTTTTAATCGCGGCCCTAGCCCTCTGGCACGGCTGCTATTTTTTGCGATTTTATCGGTGTTGTTGATGTTTGTAGATGTGCGTTATCGCTATCTGGAGTCAGCCCGTAGTGCGCTGTCATTGTTAGTGTCACCCGTGCAGGCGGTGGCGACGTTGCCCGCGCGTTTGTGGGGGCAGGTAGGCGAGTATTTCTCCTTGCAAAGCAACCTCAAACAGCACAATCAAGCCCTGCAAGCGCAGCATCTCGCTGATGTGGCGCAGCTGTTAATGTTGCAATCGCTGCAAGCTGAAAATCAACAATTACGCACGCTTGCCGCGCTCCCGTTACGCCAGACACAAAGCTCGCAATTGGCTGAGGTGATTTACAGCGAACGGGATTTGTTCAAGCGCAAAGTCATCATCAGCAAAGGCGCGGGCGATCAGTTGCTGGCAGGGCAGGTGGTGATAGACGACAACGGTGTGGTGGGGCAAATTACGCGTGTTTTTCCGTTCGTCTCGGAAGTCACTTTGATTACCGAAAAAGATCATGTCGTCCCCGTGCAAGTGTTGCGTAATGGTTTGCGTACCATCGTTTTTGGCGCGGGCGATACCAGCCAGCTCAGCGTGCGTTATATGCCGATAAGTGCCGATGTACAAAACGACGATGTGCTGGTTACATCGGGGATAGATGGCACGTATCCGGCGGGAATCCCCGTCGCCAAAATCGTCAAAATTGAGCGCGACCCCGCCTATCCGTTTGCGCGTATCACTTGTTTACCCCTCGC